>JBKEEC010000255.1:0-1861 GCA_047975785.1 Sphingomonadaceae bacterium
AAGCATGAATGCAGCGGTAAAGATCAGGGTTTCATCAGTTGATGTCCCCATCAGCAGCCGGCAGGCGATTGCAGGAATAAGCAGGATGGGCAAGCAGACCGCCGGAGCCCAAAAGCGATCAAGAAGAAATCCGGTTATGATCCGGCCTGCCAATATGGCAAAGCCGATCATGGCCATGATCGCTGCCCCTTTTTGCATTGACATGCCATGCTGTTTTATAATTTCCGGCATGTGGATATGCGCTCCGCCGTAAGCGAGCGCGACACAGATAATGGAAAACCAGATTGTCCAGAAACGGCGGTCGCGCAACGCTTGCGCCAGTGAAACACCGCCTATATTACCCCCCGCTATCGCTTCGGGAGGCATTTCCGCAGCACGTGGTTCTCGAAACCACAATATCGCAACGGGCAGGGCTATCAGAAGGGGCATAAGGGCTACGGTTGGGTACATGCCTCGCCAGCCGAATTGCTTGATAGACCATACGGCCAGTTGTGGGACAATGAATGCCGCCAGACTGGTGCCGAGAAGCATGATACCCAATGCCATTCCGCGATTACGGAAAAACCACAAGTTAATCGCCCGGCTCCATGTTACCGGGGTAGAACCAATGCCAATCAGGCCAACTATAAACCATAGCAGATAAAAACCAATGAGTGTTGCAGGCGTTGCTCCGATGGCTGCAAAGGCGATGGCAAACCCCAAAGTTGACAGGATCGCAACGATCCGCACACCGTAACGGTCCGCCAGCCAACCGAAGGCCGGTGCCAGTAAGGATGCGGTTATACCAAAGATGGTAATACCGGCGCTGATTTCGGCGAAGGTCCACCCAAATTCGCGGTTAACAGGCTCCAGCACAAACCCGATTGTGTTGTATGGCAGGGGAGATGCTCCGCACATAGTTCCGAGCAAGCCCGCCAGCAGTGCTTTCCAGCCCAGCCTGAATTCACTTCGTGATGCGGCCTGTTGCACTCAACTTCTCCTTCTGTGACGATGCGCTCGCCCCGGTAGCGCATCGTTGAGACCGGGGCGGTCCATTTCTGATTATTTCATGGAACTGTTCCGGTTTTCTCCCTCTTGGCGATAGGGAGCCAAGTAATTTCCTGCAAAAACCTACATAATTCTGTATGCCCTTTCATGATAATAGGTGTGGTTCTCAGCCAGTTAACAGGCATGAAGCAGTGACATGACCGCAGCAATCATGGTGAGGTCACCGTTGCCGCAGGGCACATCATCAAAATTCGTATTTTGCCCGTACCATCCAGCTTCGAGGCGAGTTCAGATAGCTATAATTGGCCAGAGATGATTCCACAGATTCCTTGTCAAGACAGTTCTTGCATTCGGCAATAAGCGACCATCCACCTTCGCTTCGCAAAGTGAGGGCAGCATTGACGATCCAGCGTTTGTCACTGAAGGAACCCGTCATGGGCAGAATGGTATTGCCGAGCCCAATTGTATTGGCGGAATAAACATTGCCTGTATTGGGGCCGACAATATCGCCATCATATAATGTGACATTGTTGGTGCCTGTTTCGCTCTTGCTCCGCCAATTGGCATTGATGGAGGGAATGATCGACAGACCACCTCCCAGATACATGTCGTAGCTGCCCCCGAACGAAACCGTCCAGTCTGGCGTCCGTACAGGTTCTGCGATCGCCCCTCCGGGCGCCACGATACCAACCCCGCAAGAAAGGGCATTATCTGCACCGGTGGTGTTCGGGATAAGGCCAGAGGCTAGCTCTGCCAGGCAGTTCGCCTGCTGCACAGGGACCGATTGCACGCCGTAGGCATCAATAGCTGGTGCATCGGCGTCAAAGCGGTATTTATCATTTTGATAGCCGATTCCTGCAAACAGGTTCAGCCC
>JBKEEC010000256.1:0-13218 GCA_047975785.1 Sphingomonadaceae bacterium
GATATCCTTAAAGAGTTCATGGTTCGCAACACCTATATCTATCCGCCCGAACCTTCGATGCGGATCATTTCCGATATTATTGGCTATACTTCGGCCAATATGCCGAAATTCAACAGTATCTCCATTTCCGGCTACCATATGCATGAAGCAGGGGCGACCGCAGTGCAGGAGCTTGCCTTCACTATTGCTGATGGCAAGGAATATGTAAAACGCGCCATGGCTGCCGGGCTGGATATTGATGCCTTTGCCGGGCGTCTGTCGTTCTTCTTCGGCATCGGCATGAACTTCTTTATGGAAGTCTCCAAGCTGCGTGCCGCCCGCACATTGTGGTGGCGGGTGATGGATGAACTGGGGGCACAAAGCGAGCGTTCAAAAATGCTGCGCACGCATTGCCAGACCAGCGGGGTGAGCCTGCAGGAGCAGGACCCGTATAACAATGTTATCCGCACAACGGTTGAGGCGATGGCCGCCGTGCTGGGCGGGACACAAAGCCTGCATACCAATGCGCTGGATGAGGCCATCGCCCTGCCGACGGATTTTTCTGCCCGTATTGCGCGCAATACGCAGCTTGTCCTGCAAGAGGAAAGCGGCATCACCAATGTCGTCGATCCGCTGGGAGGCAGCTATTATGTGGAAGCCCTCACGCAGCAACTGGTTGAAGGGGCCGAGACGCTGATTGCCGAGGTCGACGCAGCTGGCGGGATGACGGCCTATGTCGATAGCGGCAAACCCAAGGCCGCGATTGAAGAAAGTGCCGCTGCCCGGCAGGCAGATGTTGACCGGGGCAAGACTGTGATTGTCGGTGTCAACAAATACCGGCTGGCCGAAGAGCAGCAGATTGAAACGCTGGAGGTGGATAATCACGCCGTGCGCGAGGCGCAGATTGCGCGTCTGCGCAAGGTGCGCGAAGGGCGGGACAATGGCGCGTGCAAGGCTGCGCTTGATGCACTGACACAAGGATGCAGGACCGGAGGCAATGTCCTCCAGCTTGCAGTGGCCGCGGCGCGACAGGATGCGACATTGGGAGAAATTTCATCCGCGATGGAGGATGTGTTTGGCCGGTATGATACGATTCCAACTCCCGTTACCGGCATCTATTCCAGAGCCTATGCCGATGATGACCGCTATCAGCAGGTGGTTGCAGGTGTGCAGGCGGTTACACGTCGTCTGGATCGCAAGCCCAGAATCCTGATCGCGAAAATGGGGCAGGACGGGCATGATCGCGGGGCCAATGTGATTGCCAGTGCCTTTGCCGATATGGGCTTCGAGGTGGTTTCCGGCCCCTTGTTCCAGACTCCTTCCGAAACGCGCGATATGGCGTTGGAAAACGGGGTGGATCTTGTGGGGGCATCCAGCCTTGCTGCCGGTCACAAAACCCTGATTCCCGAACTTATTACTCTGCTGCGTGAAGCAGGCCGCGCCGATATCAAGGTTACGGCAGGAGGGGTGATCCCGCCGCAGGATTATGAATATCTGCGCGAGCGCGGCGTGCAGGGCATTTACGGCCCTGGCTCCAATGTGGTGGAATGTGCTGCCGATATTCTCCGCCTGCTGGGCCATAATATGCCACCTGTGGGCGAAGAAATGGAAATTGCAGGCTAATTCCAGAGTATTAGCAGAGTAATGGCAGGGTAGACGAGCGAACAGGAGAGCAGAAATGACGCAGAAACCGGAGACACTGGCCGTCCATGCAGGCACTGCGCCGGACCCGGCTACCAATGCACGGATCACGCCGATTTATCAGACTACGGGTTATGTCTATGACAGCCCCGATCATGCGGCGGATTTGTTCAATCTGGATGTGGCAGGCAATATCTATACCCGTCTGATGAACCCGACCAATGGCGTTCTGGAAGCCAAGGTTGCGGCGATGGAAGGTGGCGCTGCGGCACTCGCTACGGCATCGGGCCATGCGGCGCAGTTTCTTGCTTTTCATACCATTATGGAACCGGGCAGTGAAATTGTAGCGGCAAAGAAGCTATATGGCGGCTCACTCAACCAGTTGGGTCAGTCTTTCCGCAAGATGGACTGGCATACAAATTTTGTAGATGCAGATAATCCGGCCAATATCGCTGCGGCAATTACGGACAAGACCCGCGCTGTCTTTATTGAAAGCCTCGCCAATCCGGGCGGTGTAGTGCAGGATATTGAGGCAATCGCCAATGCCGCGCACAAGGCGGGTGTGCCGCTGATTGTTGACAACACCATGGCAACACCCATTCTGTGCCGTCCGATTGATTATGGCGCAGATATTGTCGTTCATTCGGCCACCAAATTCCTCAATGGTCACGGCAATTCACTGGCAGGAGTGATTGTTGATAGCGGCAGGTTTGACTGGGCAAAATCAGGCAATTATCCGTATCTCAGCACCCCGAATGCCAGTTATCACGGGAAGGTTTTTACCGAAGCCTTTGGCGAGCTTGCCTTTATCCTTGCCTGTCGGGCGCTGGGTATGCGCGATCTTGGTCCGCAGCTTGCCCCGATGAATGCGTTTCTGGCGCTGACGGGGATGGAAACGCTGGCACTGAGGATGGATCGCCACTGTGACAACGGGCTTGCTCTGGCCCGGTGGCTGGAAAAACACCCCAAGGTGGAATGGGTATCCTATGCCGGTTTGCCCTCCAGCCCCTATCACGCGCTGGCGCAGAAATATCTGGGCGGCAAGGGAGGCTCGGTGTTCACCTTCGGGCTGAAAGGCGGCTATGAAGCGGGGGTGAAGCTGGTAACGGCGGTAGAAATGTTCAGCCATCTGGCCAATCTGGGCGATACGCGCAGCCTGATCATCCACCCGGCATCCACCACCCACCGCCAGCTTGAAACGGCAGCCCAGATCGAGGCCGGCGCAGGGCCGGATGTGGTCAGGGTTTCGGTGGGGATCGAGCATATTGACGACATTATCGCTGATCTTTCGCAGGCACTGGAACAGGTATGACAACACCCATCAGAACGGACTGGACCCGCGAGGAAATTGCGGATCTGTTTGACCTTCCCTTTACAGAGCTGCTTTTCCGCGCCGCAACGGTGCACCGGGAGCATCACAAACCGGATGAGGTGCAGCTCTGCACTTTGCTGAGTATCAAGACCGGCGGTTGCCCTGAAGATTGCGGCTATTGTTCGCAATCCGTCCATGCCGATAGCGGCGTCGAGGCGAGCAAGCTGATGGATGTGCGGCAGGTTTTGCAATCTGCCGCTCAGGCAAAGGATGCGGGAAGCCAGCGTTTTTGCATGGGCGCTGCATGGCGCAATCCGAAAGATCGCGACATGCCAAAAATCGTCGAGATTGTAAAAGGCGTGCGGGCCATGGGGATGGAAACCTGCATGACTTTGGGCATGTTGACCCCGAAGCAGGCAGGACAGCTCGCCGAGGCCGGGCTGGATTATTACAATCATAATATTGACAGCAGCCCCGAATATTATGAACGTGTTATTTCCACCCGCACCATGGATGAGCGGCTGGATACGCTGGAAAATGTTCGATCAGCAGGTATCAATGTCTGTTCGGGCGGCATTGTCGGCATGGGCGAAACGCGCGAGGACCGCGTCGGTTTTGTCCACACGCTGGCGACTCTGGAACGCCACCCCGAAAGCGTGCCGGTCAATGCTCTCGTCCCGGTCAAGGGCACGGTGCTGGGCGATATGCTGGCGGATACGCCACTGGCCAAAATTGATGATATTGAATTTGTCCGCACCATTGCCGTGGCGCGCATTTGTATGCCGCTGAGTATGGTGCGCCTTTCTGCCGGTCGTGAGAGCATGAGTGATGCCACGCAGGCTCTGGCTTTTATGGCCGGTGCAAACAGTATTTTTACGGGCGATAAATTGCTGACCGCACCCAATGCAGGTGATGACAGCGATGCGGCACTGTTTGGCCGACTCGGCCTGACTGCGCTGCAGGGTGAGGAGCCGATGCGCAGGAGCGGGTGCGGCTGCAATGCGCTGGAGGCAGCGGAATGATTGCATATGCCTTTGCGTTGCTGGCGCAGGCATCTCCTGTAATGGCCGAGCCAAAAGTTGACTGTGAAAACCCCGTGACCCAGAGCGCAATGAATATCTGTTCCTATCGCGAATATCTTGCTGCGGATGCTGCCATGAGTGACGCATGGAAGGCTGCAAAAACTCGCGCCAGAGAAGGGGATGCCTCTCTGGCCCGTAACGGGATTCCGGTGCGGGAATTTGCAAATCTGCTGGATGCGCAGCGCAAATGGCTGGCCTTTCGCGATGCGCATTGCCTGTCCATTGCCGGGCCGCGCGATGAGTTTAGCGGCACAATCTGGCCGCTGATTTTCAATGGCTGCATGAACGAACTTACAGAAACAAGAACGTCCCAGTTACATCGTCTCGGGACGCCGGAGGGTTAATGTTCAAAAAAATACTGATCGCCAATCGCGGCGAAATTGCCTGTCGGGTTATCAAGACTGCGCGCCGCATGGGAATTGCCACTGTGGCTGTCTACTCCGATGCCGATGCGCGCGCGCCTTTCGTGCAGATGGCGGATGAGGCAGTCCATATCGGTCCGCCGCCTGCTTCGGAATCCTACCTGATTCCGGAAAAGATTATTGCTGCCTGCAAACAGACCGGGGCAGAAGCGGTGCATCCGGGCTATGGCTTCCTGTCCGAGCGGGCTTCGTTTGTGGAGGCGCTGGCGAAAGAGGGGATCGAATTTATCGGCCCGCCTGTTGGCGCAATCGCGGCCATGGGCGACAAGATCGAAAGCAAGAAGCTGGCAAAGGAAGCGGGCGTCAATGTCGTGCCCGGCTTTGTCGGTGAAATCCGCGATACGGATCATGCCGTCGAAATCAGTAATGATATTGGCTATCCGGTGATGATGAAGGCGTCTGCCGGGGGCGGGGGCAAGGGGATGCGTCTCGCCTATACTGAAAAAGACGTGCGTGAAGGCTTTGAAAGCGTCAAGCGTGAAGGGCTGAACAGCTTTGGCGATGATCGTGTCTTTATCGAGAAATTCATTGAAGATCCGCGCCATATCGAAATTCAGGTGATGGGCGACAAACACGGTAATGTCATTTATCTCAATGAGCGTGAATGCTCGATCCAGCGCCGCCATCAGAAGGTAGTGGAAGAGGCCCCCAGCCCCTTCGTTACGCCTGTCATGCGCAAGGCGATGGGCGAGCAATGCGTAGCACTGGCAAAGGCGGTGGATTATCATTCAGCAGGCACGGTCGAGCTGATCGTTTCGGGCGCCGATACGACGGGTGAAAGCTTTTACTTCCTTGAAATGAACACACGTCTGCAGGTTGAGCATCCGGTTACCGAGTGCATTACCGGCGTTGATCTGGTTGAACAGATGATCCGCGTGGCTGCCGGGGAAAAACTCGCGATCACGCAAGATGATGTGAAAATTGACGGCTGGGCGATTGAAAACCGTATCTATGCCGAAGATCCTTATCGCGGATTTCTCCCTTCTACCGGACGTCTGGTGCGCTATCAGCCACCTGTGGAAAGCTGGGCTGATGATGGTGCGGAGAATGGACGGCGCGGGATTGACGGCGTGCGGGTGGATGACGGTGTCTATGAAGGCGGCGAAGTCTCGATGTTCTATGATCCGATGATCGCCAAGCTGATTACCTGGGCGCCAACGCGCGATGAGGCGGCTGACAAGCAGATAGAGGCACTGGATCAGCTCTGGCTTGAAGGGCTTGGCCATAATCGCGATTTTCTCTCTGCCCTTATGCAGCATCCGCGTTTCCGTTCGGGCGATCTCACCACCGGCTTTATTGCGGAAGAATATCCTGAAGGATTTACCGGGGCTCCGGTATCGGAAAAGCTCGGTCGCGGGCTGGCGGCTCTGGGTGCTGTCATTGCAACAGCGCGGGCTGATCGTGCACGGAGGATTAGCGGACGGATCGACAAACAGGTTTATGCGCCGGGGCAATGGGCTGTGAAACTGGGTGAGAGGTCCTGGACGGTGACGATCGAGGATGAGGCCATTATGGTAGATGGCACCCCGGTAGATGTCTCGCTTGAATATACGCCAGGTGATGTCATCGTGCAGACCGAGCTGGAAGGTGAGCCGCTTACGGTCCAGCTTGCGGTTACTCCTCTGGGGCTGGATATCACCACCCATGGGGCGACGCATCATTTGCGGATTCTGCCTGCCCATACGGCGGAACTGGCGCAATATATGATCGAGAAGGAGCCGCCGGATCTTTCCCGCCTTCTGATTTGCCCAATGCCGGGTCTGCTGGTGGCGCTGCATGTGAAAGAGGGCGATGAAGTCCAGCCAGGGCAGCCTCTTGCTACGGTAGAGGCCATGAAAATGGAAAATATTCTGCGTGCGGAAAAGACGGCGAAAATTTCCCTGATCAATGCGAGTGAAGGAGACAGCCTGGCAGTTGATGAAGTCATACTGGAGCTTGAATGAGCATAGATGGCATCATCGCCGCCTCTCGCCCCGCGGAAGGGGGATTTACTGTCACAATTCCTGATGGCTGGAGGCAGGGGCGGACGACTTATGGCGGGCTAAGTTCGGCTATTGGACGGGCCTGTGCGCGTCGTCTGGTTCCTGATTTGCCTCCGCTGCGTTCAGCGCAAATCAGCTTTGTTGGCCCGGTATCCGGCGATGTTACCTTTCGCGCCCGTTTGCTGAGGCAGGGGCGCAATGCGACATGGGTTGCGGTTGAGGCGAGCAATGATGAAGGCGCAACAGGCTTTGCCGCGACCTATCTGTTCATGGGGGCGGTGGAAAGTGGCAGTTTGCATCTGCATGACAGACCAGCCCCTGATGACCTGATCCCGGTGGATCAGGCTGTTGCATTTGCACATCCTCTTGCCCCGTCTTTTATCGAAAACGGATTTGATGTGCGGTTTGCCTTGCCATGGCGTGAAAAAGTGCCGGAATTATGCTGGTGGGTCAAACTGAAGGCCCCGCCTGAAGATGATATGATGGGGGAAAGTCTGATGGTTGCCGACGCACTTCCCCCCGGTATTTTTACCATGGTGGGGATTGGTGCGCCGATCAGTTCGATGATGTGGCAGCTCAACTATCTTACTGCCAGACCGCATACGCGCGATCATTGGTGGCTGTTGCGCTCAACTGCTGATTATGCCGAAAAAGGGTGTTCCAATCAGCAAATGACTGTGTGGAATGCAGATGGAGAAGCCGTGATTGCCGGTATCCAGTCCGTCGCGGTCTTTGGCTGATGAAAGGGAACAGATTCCTCAAACTGTTATGGTGCTGACGCATCACCAGTTTGAAACGCTCGGACGCTGTGCGGGCCTGGCCAGAGTGCGATGAACCTGACTCAGCCCGCTCCAGGCGTCAGATCAGGACATTCATGGACATATTCGAGATTGACCATCCTCCGGAAAGCCGGTCCAGCCTGAAATTCCACGCCGACAGCATCGTGTCATGTTGGCAGACATAGGTAATGCTGACGCGCCATGGTCCGAGTGTTTCACGTTCCGAGGCGACGCAATTATGCACCGGTCCGTAACTCGCGATGGCATTACCGATCTTTTCAACCATGCCGCCGGTCTGTTGCCTGGTATTGGCATAAAGCGGGTTACCGGCAAAAGCGGTATCAACTGCGGCCTGAAACTGGTTGGCGCGAAGCTGGGCAAATACCGGCTGCACTCTGGCATCGATCTGCTGGTAATCATTCGGGCCAGGTTCGCTGATACTTTGTATCTCGGCATGGGCTGGCATGGCCAGCATGGCCAGGGCGGATACAGTTATTGCAAATGCTGCACGGAAGTTCATCAATTGAGTTCCTCGTCAAGAAAGTCAGCAACGTCGTTTAAATCAACATTACGGTCGAGGAAGGCTTGTCCGATTCCTTTTAGAAGAACAAAAGGCAAGGTTCCTGCGTCCATTTTCTTGTCATACAACATGTTGTTTGCGAGCACTTTACCAGAGCATAAGAGGTTTAACTTATTCAGTCTGTCGGGAAGGCCGGCGCTGGCGACCTGTTCATGTATTTTTTCAGCATCTTCTTGTGGCATTAGCCCAAGGCGGGCAGAATATTTTGCCGCAAGCACCATGCCCAGTGCCACGGCTTCCCCATGCAGGAGCCTGTCAGAAAAGCCGGTTTCGGCTTCAAGTGCATGGCCGAATGTGTGCCCCAGATTGAGCAAGGCCCGTGCCCCGGTTGTTTCCCGCTCATCTTCTGCGACTATTCTGGCCTTGGCCTCCACGCTGCGGGCAACGGCTTCGATTTGTGTATCCCTGTTTCCTGCCAGAAGAGAGGAGTGGTTGTTTGCACACCAGTCGAAAAATGCCCTGTCTCCCAGAATTCCGTATTTCAGAACTTCGGCATAACCGGCGCGGATTTCACGCATGGGCAGGGTAGCAAGTGTATCCCTGTCTGCCAGTACGAGAGATGGCTGATGAAAGGCGCCAACCAGATTCTTGCCCGCCGGAGTATTGATAGCGGTTTTGCCGCCAACAGAACTGTCAACCTGCGCCAGCAGGGTTGTCGGCACCTGAATAAACCCGCAGCCGCGCTTCAATATGGCGCAGGCAAAACCGGTAAGATCGCCAATCACCCCGCCACCCAGAGCAATTACATGATCGCCGCGCTCAACACCCTGTTCCAGCAGCCATTCAACACTCTGGCTCAGGCCTTCCCAGCTTTTGGTGGCTTCACCGGGGGGGTGAATCAACCAGCAAGGCTTCTTCCCGGCAGCAATCAGGGATTTATCGACTGTGCTGCGCCAGTGGGCGGCAACATGCTGATCGGTTATAACCGGCACCTGATCCTTACGCAGCAGCGGCCCACACTGGCGAGCAATATCCGGCAGTAATCCGCTTTCGATCCTCACTTCATAGGATCGTCCGGCCAGTGCAACGGGAACTACAGCCATTGATCGATTGCCTCCAGAATATTGTAAGCGGTTTGCGCATGTGGGCCAGCCTGACTCATGACATGGACAGGCGCCTGCGAATAGGCGGGTTTACGCTCATGATAGAGACGCGTGAGAATCTCTTCCGGATTGCCATTTTGCAGAAGTGGACGGGTATTCTTGCGGCTGGTCCGTTCAACCAGCGTCGCAATGTCGGCATCAATCCACACCGCTATGGCCTGCTCAAGAATAAGGGCGCGGGTTTGTGCATCACAAAAGGCCCCGCCGCCCGTGGCAATCACCCCTATGCGGTCACTAATCAGGCGGGAAATAACGCGCCGCTCTCCGTCGCGGAAATAAGGCTCTCCGAACTGGTCGAATATTTCAGAAATCTGCATTTGTGACGCGGCTTCTATTTCATCATCGGCATCGACAAAATCCAGATT
Source organism: Sphingomonadaceae bacterium (assembly GCA_047975785.1). Lineage (GTDB taxonomy): Bacteria > Pseudomonadota > Alphaproteobacteria > Sphingomonadales > Sphingomonadaceae > JACXVD01. Next base: position 9,246 of record JBKEEC010000256.1, read on the forward strand.
AAGCAGTTCTGCCAGTCGCTTTCCGACTGTGGATTTGCCAACCCCCATCAACCCGACCAGCACAACAGGACGATCAATCCGCTGCGCAATTGCGGATATTCGTGTATCGGACAAGGGGTTTGGCGCATCGGTCATTGCCCGTTCGCCTATAGATGCGCTAGGGCGGTTGCAAGTGCATGGTTTGCGAGAAGGCGTTGAGTTTGGACATGACGGTGAAACGGGCCGGTCTTGCAATATTGTTGCTGGTTCTGGTAATTCTGGCCTATGCATGGATTGATGGCGGTGAGGAGCCGCTGCGCCCGATAGAAGAAAAGGTCGCCTTGCCGGAGGGCGTATTATGAAACAATATCTGCTGGCTGGAGCAGCTTTGCTGTGTCTGAGTGCCCCGATCGTGCTGGCACAAGGCTCGCCCGAATCGCTTTTGCCGCCCGGATTTGATGATCCGTCGCCTGCTCCTTCTCCCCGGCCATCACCTTCGTCCCGACCATCCGCCTCGCCGCGGCCGGCGCAAGGGCAGCAATCCGCAACGGGCGGTGGCCAGCCAGACAGCAACGGCATGGTGTCCAATCCGGTGGTGCAGCAATTGCCGTCATCATCATCGGGTAGCGGGTCTTCTTCCCGTGGACCCTCCGCACCTGTTGCGGTGCCATCTGGTCTGCCAACGCTGGAACAGCTTGAGGCGATGGATGTTGACCAGCTTGATGAGCTGCTCGGCCTGAAACCCAAATATGATATTCCCCCCGCCTCGCGGCGATCGCTGGATCGTGTGGGCGTTGTTTCCATGACTGAAGGAGGCCTGCCGTCCCAGTCTCTGGCACAGCAGCCCGGTTCAATCGTAAGCGCAGCATTGCAGGGTACGAAAGGTCCGCTTGTGTCACGCTGGGGGCATATCATGCTGCGTCGCGCCCTTGCCAGCAGGCTGGCAAGTCCTGTTGATATGGACCCGGTAGACTTTGCGGCCATGCGTGCAGGTTTGCTGAACCGGATGGGAGAGTTTGCGGCTGCGCGTGCACTGGTTCAGGATGTAGATACCAGCAACTGGAATAGTGCGCTTACCAGCAATGCCCTTGCAGCCTATCTTGGCACGGCAGACATTACAGGTGCCTGCCCGGTGATCCGCTTGCGTGGCGGAGCAGATGATAATCCGCAGCGGACATTGTGGAAATCTATCTGCGCGGCTTATGCAGGCGAAGGCTCGCGCGCATCGTCAGAGCTTGACCGCGCCTTGCGCAAGGAAATCGCCCCCGATATCGATGTTCTTCTGGCGCAGCGTTATGCGGGAGCATCAGGCACGGGGCGGCGTGCTGTCAATATTGAATGGGATGATGTTTCCGAAATCACCCCATGGCGTTATGCGCTTGCGACTTCGCTTGGGGTTGATATTCCGAAAAATATCGGCGGACGTGACGGGCTGTATTACAGTCAGGCTGCTGCCACATCGCCTCTGGTCGCATTGGCAGAGCGGCTGGATGCGGCGCAACTTGCAGGTCCGCAAGGTATCCTTTCCTCTGCCGCCCTGATTGATCTTTACTCACTGGCTTACGGCGCCAGCAATCTGGAAGGGGAAACACCGCAAATTGCCAACCGCCTGAGGGATGCCTATGGCGCGCCCGATCCGAATGAGCGCCTTGCCGCAATCAGGGATATATGGGGTGATAAAGCCGGGTTTGGCGATAATGCGCCTGATTATTCCCGGCAGATGCTCACGGCTTATGCTGCTGCCAGATTGCCGGTCAACGAAGCCATGGTCGATGATGCGGGGCCGCTTATTGCCTCCATGCTTGCCGCCGGGCTTGACCGGGATGCCTTGGCCTGGGGCAAAATAGTGCCTGAAGGCAGTGATGGATGGGCCTTGCTTGTATTGGCACAGCCCGAACGGAAGTCGCCGGTTGAAGGTGACGCAGTAGAGAGCTTTATTGACGCTGATGACAGCGCCAGCCAGCGCCGTTCGCAGTTTTTGCTTGCCGGTCTGGCGGGCCTTGGGCGTTTGGGCAGCGGGGATGTATCCCGACTGGCTTCGCAGGTGAATGTAGACCTGTCGCGTGATTCACGCTGGAGCAGGTTGATCGATCAGGCGGCGGCCGTAAATAATCAGGCGCTGGTTGCCTATCTTGCAGGGGTTGGAATGCAGGGGGATGGCTGGGACCGGATGACCGCCCGCCAGCTCTATCATATTGTGGCGGCCCTTCATCGTGTTGGCATGTCTGCCGAAGCACGGATGATTGCCGCAGAAGCTGTGGCAAGAGGATGAGGATGGCCATGCCTGGCTACTCTTCCCTGCAATTCATGCCACAGTGCAATGGCGCTGAGGTATCAGCAGCTTGAAACGCTCAGGCTCGCTACAGATTGGTATCAGAACCATATTGAGCGAGTGATAGGGGAAAACCCCTGGTTCCTCTGCGGGCAGGAATTAACCATACAAATCTAGGCAATTGGCATCCTTTATTGTGAAAGTATGCCCAATGTCAGCCTCATTATATCCAGATCAATTGCCGTCCCTGCTGGAGAGCTGGCCGGATATCAAGATATTGTCACTTGACTGTTTTGATACGCTTTTATGGCGCGACAGCTACCAGCCGGTGGATATTTTTTCTGCGCTTCCTGATGTGACAGCGCATCAACGCCGATTTGCCGAGGCGCAGGCTCGCAAGAAAGCACAGATTACAAGATCATCGTCAGAAGTGACGCTGGAGGAAATCTATCGTGAACTTCTGCCTCATGCCGATGAAACTGTGCGAGCTGCAGCCATGGGGGCAGAGCAGGCGGCAGAGGCGGCTCATTGCTTCGGGTTCGGGCCGGTTATTGCATCGATGCGTCAGGCAAGACAGGCAGGTCTGACAATCATCATCGTGTCCGACACCTATTTTGATGAAGAGCAGCTTCGTCATCTCATTGCGCAGGCAGCGGGGCCAGAGGTTGCCGCGATGATCGACCGGATTTTCTGCTCCTGCACATTAGGAAAACCCAAGGCAGGTGGGCTTTACAGCAATGTTCTGGACCATATGCGCTGCGATCCGGGGGACATTCTTCATATTGGTGATAATCGGGTGGCAGATTGCGATTCTGTTGCTTCCTATGGCGTTAACACGCTGCACCTGCAGTCATTTCCTGCTTCTATGTGCGATCAGTTACGACATGAAAGCATGATCGGCCGGGTTGCAAACGGACCTTGCAACGAAGATATTGAAACCCCGCAGCCACATCGCGCTGTTCTGGCGATGGGCAAGACAGGCGGAGCCGACCCGGCACAGTCATTCGGCTTTGCTGCACTTGGCCCTCTTTTACAGGGGTTTGAAAACTGGCTTCAGGCCGAGGAACGCATTCTGGCATCGCGCTTTTCGGGCACTGTCCACCGGGTCTATCTGATGCGCGACGGATTTTTGCCGATGAAAGTGCATCGGGCACAGCATGGTGAAAGTGCAGGCCATGCAGTTGAGATCAGCCGTTTTACTGCAATTGCCGCGAGTTTGGGCAATGCCGAATCTGTGCTGGCATATGCTGCAGGGCAGGGCGGATTGCGGCCACAGACATTGGCGCGCCAGCTCCTGTTTGACACCAAAGAGATTGCGCGCATCTGTCACGGAAAAAATGATCACGAGAACTGGCAGGCACTATGGGCAGAACTGCGCGCCTTGCCGGTTCGCAGGGCTATTGTCCGGCGCAGTCGCGCTCTTTCAGACCGCCTGATTGCCTATCTTCGCCGGATGGTAGATCCTGCAGAAGGTGATGTGCTGATGCTGATAGATCTTGGGTATAATGGCACGGTTCAAAATGCTATTGATGACCTGTTATCAGATCGGCTTGGGGTGCATGTGGCCGGACGATACATGATCCTGCGCGAACTTGATTGCCCCGGATATGACAAGCGCGGCTTTTTCGACAGGCGCCATTTTGATGACATGACGCTTGGTGCCATGTGCGAGAATGTCGCAGTGCTGGAGCAGTTTTGCACGAGCGGGACAGGCTCGGTAAC
>JBKEEC010000257.1:0-2762 GCA_047975785.1 Sphingomonadaceae bacterium
ACCGGCAAGCAGTTCTGGTCACTCGCTCGCGCAGTATAGCAGTTCAGAAATCGCGGTCCAGCTGCAACCAATCGCGGCCGATGACTCCGGCACTGCCGAGTATAGCAGTTCAGAAATCGCGGTCCAGCTGCAACAAGATATTGCTGGATCAATTCCGCGCCGATAGTATAGCAGTTCAGAAATCGCGGTCCAGCTGCAACGTGCTTGTCAACCTTGAAGACGGGCACCCCAGTATAGCAGTTCAGAAATCGCGGTCCAGCTGCAACTCGGCCATCGCCAGAGCCTGCATTCCATCAAGTATAGCAGTTCAGAAATCTCGTTTGCGTTTCTGCAACTTATCCCCCCACCACTTCACAATCCAGACTGCTGGTTAGCCCGTTTCCGGGATCAAGGCTGTGCGTCACATCCTTGATCAGCCAGTTCTGATCGCTGATTTCGGGCCGCCAGCCTACCAGCGTCACGGGCTGGGCTGCGCCCAGTTCGGGCCTGCCAAAAGCGAGCGAGAGCCGCAGTGAGCGCGGCGCGCGCTGGATCTTCGCCCATTCCGCCTCTGCCGCGCGATTTGCCTCTGCCTCGCTGGCAAATATTCTGGTCAGAACTTTCGCGTTTTCGTCGCTGCCTGCAGTGGCGGCGGGTTTTTCCTTCGCCTTTGATTTTTTGATTTCCGTGCCTTCTTTGCGCGGCTTTGCGGATTGGCTTGTCTTCTGCTCTGCCGCCTTCCTGTCATGCCACTTGGCAGTGACGCCGGTGTAATCTTCCCTCCCCGCCACGGTGTAGCTGTGGCCATCGCCATCACTGCGGCGGATGGTGACTACGTCCATATCCTTGCCACTGGCCGATTTTCCGCCTGCCAGCGGGATGAAGAGCAGGTAGCCTGCCTTGAGTGTTGCCACAGCGTCATGCTCCTTGCCGAGCCTCATCATCAGCGCCATGTCGCTCTCGCGGCTCTGGGTCACATTTTCCAGTTGCAGGCTTGCAAATTCATCTGCAATTTTCAGCTCCACCCTGTGCCTCGCGGCCAGCTCGCCCAGAATATCGGCCAGCGTCCTGTCAATCCATGCCTGATCGCGTTTCTTGCGCCATTCGCTGGTAAAATCGGCAGAACGCGCCTTGATGCTGATCCGGTCTGGCGGGCCGAAATGGCTGACCTCGTCTACTGTAAAGCTGCCCTTGTCTATGAGGCCCGGCATCAGACCCGGCCCTTCTTCCCAGCCAAGGCTGACAGTCAGCATTGCGCCTTCTGGCGGCAAGTCCAGATCCCCGGCAGAATCATCCAGTTCAATATCAAGCTGATCGGCGGCATCCTCGCGCCGCTCCGATATGCGCAACATGATGAGGTAGGGTTGCAGCTTGCTGGACAGATCCTGCCCGTCCAGCGTCACCGCCCATGCAGGCCGCGCCACCGGCGCTTGCGAGGCGGCATTGCTGGCGGCGGGCGCACGGTTGGCGGTAACGACTATCTCGGCGCCATCGCTCATGTCCTGTGCCTCATATACCCAGCCCTTTGCCGAATATGGACAAGGGGTTGTTCTTCAGCCCTGTCAAATCCCTTGCCATGCTCATGGCCTTGTCGAGCAACACATTGCCAATGCTGGCCCCCGGATCATCCACCCGCTGCAATTCCAGCGTCCAGGCAACCCGGCGCGCCTGACCGAATTTTTGATACACTGTCTTGTCGAGGTCAAAACTGGTCAGGATGTATTGACCGAACAAATTGCCCAGCCCGTCAATGAGTGGCAAGGCCCTGCCATCCTGCATCATGCTGTTCAGTCGGGCGCTGCTCGCCTTCGCGCTGGTTATGCCATAGGCAGAAACACCCGAAAGACTGATGGCCTCCTGTCCGGGGCCAATAAACTGCCATGCATCTGCCGCGCCGAAGCGCTCATTATTGGCAAAACGCACATCGCGTTTATGGGCCATCTTCTGGAAAGGCAGGCTCTGCAAGGTGAAGAGAAAATAGCCAAGGCTCATCATCACCATTATTCATCATCCTTGTAATCAGCCCGCCGACTGGATGCGCGTTCGCGTTCAATCCGCTCAAGCTCGCGGCGCACAGCTCTGGCTATATCCTCTGCATCGCGGGCTGTGACATTATGGAAATTCAGCTCGATCCTGTCAGCCAGTGCGCCGGGGCTGCTTCCTTGCGCGCCGGTGTTCTGAACCCTTCCTGCCCAGGCTGCACCCTGTGCGGGCATGGCGATGGCGGCACTTCCCAGCGCCACGGGCATGGCAAGCTGGCGTGTAATACCTGATAGCTTGCCGATTGGCCCTGCCCCTGCCTTGTCCAGCCCGATAGCAAGGCCCGCCATCATATCATCACCGATACCCATAAAAACCCGGCTTGGGCTTTTGATACCAAGCCAGTCCTTGACCTGTGTAACACCGCCCATCACCACGCCTTTCAGCGCATTCCAGACAGCCATCGGCGCTGCGCGGATGCCTGCAGCCAGCCCGTCAATGATATTGCGGCCAATAGACATCATGGCCCCCGCCCAGCCCGACATCATGGCCCTGATGCTGGCCCATGAGCCGGAGAAAACAGACTTTATCCTCTGCCACAGACCAGAGAACCAGCCCGCAATACTGGCCCAATGTTTGATAATCAGACCATGCGGAGTAAAATTGAGGAAGGCATATCTGGCCCAGTCAAAGGTTGCGCTGAAAAGCGCCTTGATGCCCTCCCACAGCGCAATGAAATAGGGCTTGAGCGTGTCCCAGTGCTTGATGATCAGGCCCGCAGGCGTGAAATTCAGGAACAGGAA
>JBKEEC010000258.1:0-2784 GCA_047975785.1 Sphingomonadaceae bacterium
ACGCCACCGTGTCGAGGCACGGTTGCACCAAATCGGGGGAAATTCCTGCACCGGTCACGACAGGTCAGTTTGCCCCTGTTCCACCCGATGCCGAAGTTGCCAGCGCTGATGTTGGCGGTGCCGGAGTTGCGCCAGCCTGACCCGCAGGCGCGTTGCTGCGGGCAAGAAGGGCTTCGGGAGTTACCGGCACATCACGCATGATAGCGTCACCTTCTGCCAGTTTCGGGATCGCGCGCCCCCCTACTGTAATGGATAGGGCATCAGGCCGGCCAGTCCAGACCATCGGCCCGTTTGCTGTTTCCGGCACGGTGTAGGTTTCACCCTTTGCCATTTGCTTTTGCATCAGCTGGTTACCATCCGCGTCGTAAAACTTGACCCAGACGCCATCTTCCAGCGCGGTAAAAACAACGGGACCGACAGGTTTTGCTTGCGCTCCGGCGGGGGCGTCATTGCCCTGAGTTGCTTCCTGACTGGCTGCATCATCGCGTTGATCTGTCAAAACAGCCGGGTCAGTCTGCGGGGCTATCATGTTCCGGTAAAACATCCAGATTCCGGCTACCAGCAGAACAGCCGCAAACAGCATCACCCATCCAAGAGTGCGCGAGGGCACCCGCGCAGGGTCAGCCGGTTCGTAAGTTGTCTGTGCATCACGCCCCTGGCCACCCGTCCGTCCCATTTCCTGGCTGACCTGTCCCGCTATGTCCTGCTCGTCCAGCCCGACAAGTCTGGCGTAATTGCGTGCAAAACCGATCGCATAAGTCCGGGCGGGAAGCCGGGAGAAATCGCCCTGTTCAATCATTTCAAGATGGCGGCGCGGGATGCGGGTTTCTTCTGCCACCTGCTCCAGACTTAAGCCTTTGGCCTCGCGGGCAGCACGCAGTTCAGCGCCTGCTCCCGCAGAAGTAATCTCTTGATCGTCCTGACCCTCTGTCGACATGAGAATTCCTGCTGCAACCCTTTACGTTTTTTCGCAGAAACAGGGTAAATGCCACTTCTGTCAATAGTTAATACTCCATTCCGGGACGAAATGTGTATTATCACCGAAATAAATTTTCAATTTTCCTGAAAACAACGGATTTCTGCTTACTTCGGACAATGTGACCAGCGGTGCCGGAAGCGTCAGTCAACCTCGATATTTCGATCCGCAGCCCATTGCCTGATCGCGCTGCGCATATTTTCCGGCGGATTGGATAGCCAGTTCGACATTGCTTCTGTCAATTCGCCCAGATCCACCTGTCTGACCAGCTCCTTGATCGCTCCTACCGCAACAGGTGTGATCGACAGGCGATGAATACCCAGCCCCAGCAAGGCAAGAGCTTCCAGTCGGCGCCCCCCCATCTCTCCGCAAACTCCCAGCTGCACATCGTGCCCGGCAGTCGCCAGCACCACCCGCTTGAGAAAACGCAGGATGGGCAAGCTCAACCAGTCATATCGCTGTGCCAGTTTCGGGTTGGCGCGATCCGCAGCAAACAGGAACTGGGTCAGATCATTGGTGCCCACCGAAATGAAAGACAGTTTGGGCAGCAAGATATCCAGCACTTCAGCCAGAGCCGGAACTTCCAGCATAGCGCCATATTTGATCGATTTTGGAAGTAATTTCTTGCGTGACTTGAGAAATGCAAGCTGCTCATCAAAAACGGCTTTTGCTGCATCAAACTCCCATGGCTCTGACACAAGCGGAAACATGACATACAGATTGCGCCCTGCCCCCGCTTCCAGCAAGGCACGCGCCTGTGGCTTCAACAGGCCATCGCGCTCCAGCGCAAGGCGCAAGGCCCGCCAGCCCATCGCCGGATTTTCATCCTGTGTAGCATTGTCATTAGTGAGATAAGGCAAGGCCTTGTCACCGCCAATATCGACCGTGCGGAAAATAACGGGCCGATCTCCCGCTGCATCCAGAACATCACGATATAACCGGAACTGGCGATCCCGCTGGGGCAAGGCGGATGCGACCAGAAACTGGAACTCTGTCCGGAAAAGGCCGACACCATCTGCCCCCACAACATTCAGTGTCGAAATATCATCGCGCAGTCCTGCATTCATCATCACATGAATACGGGTTCCATCGCGGGTAAATGGTTCAACATCGCGCAGCCGCGCGTATAGTTCTTTCTTTTCCTTGCTCTTCGCGTTGCGTGCCTCAAACGCCTCGATCATCGGCTGGGTTGGCCGCGCCGTAGCCGTGCCTTCATCACCATCCAGCAGGATATGATCACCATCAGCCAGCATGGACCGCAAACCCGCAACCCGTCCGAGAACAGGAATCCCCATGGCACGCGCTACAATCACGACATGTGCAGTCAGGGAGCCTTCTTCCAGAAGCACGCCTTTTAGCCGCCTCCTGTCATATTCCAGCAATTCTGCCGGGCCAAGGTTACGTGCAATCAGGATAGTATCGGATCTCAACCCATGTGTGGCCGCAGTGCCCATCTGACCTGACACGATCCGCAACAGGCGGTTGGACAAATCCTCCAGATCGTGCATCCGGTCTGCCAGGAGCGGATCATCAATTTCACGCATTCGCATTCGTGTGTGCTGCTGGACACGCTCAATCGCCGCCTCTGCTGTCAGACCGGAATCAATTGCTTCATTGATACGGCGGGACCAGCCTTCATCATAGGCAAACATCTTGTAGGTTTCGAGAACCTCTTCCTGTTCCCCTCCTCCGCCAAATTCGGACTGACTGGCAAGGTTGTCTATCTGCTCGCGCATCTTGTCAAAAGCCTGATAGACGCGCTGACGCTCTGCCTCTGTGTCCTCTGCCACGATCTGGGTAATCTGGAT
>JBKEEC010000259.1:0-1842 GCA_047975785.1 Sphingomonadaceae bacterium
CGCGCGCTCTCAGCATTCATGACAGGAAGCCGGAATATCATGGCCGCAATGTCCGCCTGCATCGGATATTCAACAGGGGCAGCTTTGCCCATGGGGGCCGCTTCTATGGCGGCTGGTGGCAGAACATCCGCAAACATGCCCGACCCATGATCACCATTGACGGGCAGCATACGATTGAGGCCGATTTCCGGGGCTTTAACCCTTCTGTCCTTCTGGCCGAGGTAGGGCAGCCCATCCCCGATGATCCTTATTCCTCTATAGTGGGGGCGAATGCGCCGGATGGCCTGCGCGAACATGCCAAGGCCACGCTGGCGGCCCTTCTCAATTCCAAGACTGGCAGGACTGAGGAACCCAAGGATTTCAACAGCGCCACGTATGGCATGACGGCTGATGACTTCCGGCAACGGGTTCTGGATGCCTTCCCCATGGTGCCGGGCCTTTGGGGCACGGACAAAGGCATGAGATTACAGCGGCAGGAAAGCAATCTGGCAGAGGCGATCATGCTGCATTTTGTCAGGCAGGGACATGCTGTCTTGCCCATACATGATGCTTTCATCGTGCAGGCCCATCTTGAAGATGAACTGGTTTCAGTCATGAAAGGGGCATTCAAGGGGATGTTCGGGCAGATGCCCCATGTGAAGATTACGCGGGCCTATGCCCTGCGCTGATCCCCTGTATAAATCCCAATTCCCCCATTACTGGGGCAAATAAGGACGAGGCCCTGCCGCAAGATGCGCCGCCCTCTGGTATCCCTTCCTCTATTGTGAGGGAATGGGCCAGAACAGGCCCGATGGTTTCCATCTGTCTATATGGGTGGAGGGCAATGCAACTAACTGGAAATGAAATACTTTATTTCTCTGCCTCCAACGCCCGAAGCCGCTGCTCCAAGTCTTCCAAGCGCGCATTCATGGCCGTCGTTAGTTGAAAGTCCTCGCGTTCGCGTATCACAATCCCGTCGATGCGGCCCGCTTCCGCGCGCAGCAAGACGGCAAGGTTACTCAGGTTGTCCGCAATGTCATTGATCTTGTCAGCATGTCGGTTCAGGCTGCCGACCTGTTCATTGTGCAGACAGAGCAGCCATTCGAGTTGAGCACTCACCTGTGAAGCCAGAGATTGGCTTGTGAACGACATTGGTTCTGGGCAGTAGGCTGCCACCGGACCGGAAAGGCCGAGTGTCGTGAAGATAATAAGTGCCGGCTTGAGATACGTAGATTTGATATCCATTTTTTTGCCTCCGCCTATTCCACTTCACCGTGAGTTTTCGGTGTCAATATTCGGCAGTGGTGAAATAGAGAAAGCGTCAATATGTTTATCCAGAGCCACGACAGAGGATCGCCCAGATGAATAGGAAAGATCGGATTGTATAGAACCGCAATCGCAACCAGCGCGTATTTGGTTAATTTTGGTGCTGCCGCAGTTGTTATACTGTTCACAAGGAAAAGAGCATAGCCCATCACAAGGCCACGGTATGCTCCGTAGAACAGATAGTCGATTTCCTCTCCCCAGATACCGATTGCTGTGCCATAGACCACAAGCGTGAACAGCTTGTCACTCAAGCTTTTGCTTGACCAGTTGAGTTGAAACGCCCCGGCCAAGTCGCTGCCAAACGTTCGCAAGTCAAAACACTTATTCAGAAACATCTCTCAAACATCAAATTTCTCAATAGCTTCTTTTTTCTGGGCCAGCGTGTGTCCCTCCTTGAAATAGACCTGCTGCGCCACGCCTTGGCGCTCATGGCCTTCGATTTCCTGAAACAGCGGCTCAGCCACGCCCGACTGCGCAAATCGCGTCACCATCGTGTGGCGCAGGCTGTGGAACACCAGACCGCTTTCCTTCATGCTC
>JBKEEC010000260.1:0-8392 GCA_047975785.1 Sphingomonadaceae bacterium
AAAGCGCAGGGCGCAGCCTGCAAGAATGGCAGAACCGCGCGGTAATACGCTTTCATCAACCATCATGCCTGCATTGTGGATGCCGCAGCAGTTTGCCCAGTCATCTCCCTGCTTCGCAACACCAAGGAAAAACATGGCGCCGGGCACTTTTTCCAGCACGTAGGAAAAATCTTCAGCGCCCATGATCGGTTCTGGCAATGTCAGCCAGCTCTCTTTGCCAAAGAGAAATTGTGCTTCTGTCTTCCCCAGCTACACGGCTCGCGCATCACACAGTGTAACAGGAAATCCGGGGGAGATCAGAACGGCGCAGCTCATGCCATGGGCGCTGGCGATTCCTTCGGCCAATTGTGTGGCAAGAGCGTGTAACTGGTGCCGGTTCGCGGCAGACAGGCTGAGCATCGTCCCGCGCAAGATGGCTCGATCAGCGATGACATTATGAGCAGATCCGGCCTGTATTTCTGTAACGGTAAGAACCATAGCTTCAGTGGCATTAAAACGGCGTGTTACCATGGATTGCAGCGCGGTAATGATTTCAGCGGCAACCGGAACCGGGTCCAGCGTGTCATGCGGCATGGAGGCGTGTCCGCCTTTACCAGTCACGGTAATTTCAAACTTGTCGGCTGCTGCCATCAGTGGGCCTGCTCGGCCCGCGATCGTCCCATGTGGGGCGTTGGGCATGATATGCAGGGCAAAAGCGGCTTCGGGCAATGGGTCCAGCAAGCCATCATCCATCATGAAACGGGCGCCATGATAGCCTTCCTCTCCGGGCTGAAACATGAACCGGACTTCGCCCAAAAAATCTTTTTTCCGGTCGGCGAGCAGGCGGGCTGCCCCTGCCAGCATTGCTGTGTGCGTGTCGTGGCCACATGCATGCATGGTCCCTGAAAATTTCGAGGCAAATGGTAATCCGGTCTGCTCCTCGATAGGGAGCGCATCTGTATCGCCACGCAGAAGAACGCTTCGTCCCTCACCTGCGCCTTTCAGGGTTGCAACAGCACCGCTTGTCGATGGGCCTTCCCGCCACTCCAGCGGGAGATCGGCAAGTGCTTCCCGAACTTTTTCCATCGTCAGGGGTGTATTCAGCCCAAGCTCCGGCTCGGAATGAATTTTACGTCTCAAGCTAATGATATCAGATGATATTTTTTCTGATTCCAGGGGCAGGGTTTCATGACTCATGGATCGGATGATAGTGAAAACTGGATTTTCCGCCAGTCCGGAATTGCCGAAGGTTCAAGTGCCGCCAGATGTGGCCCGCATTTATGAACCGCAATATCAAGCCGAAAAGGTCTATCAATTATTTCTGAAAATGCTCTAAGGGCAGGCCATGGCAGGCGACAGCAATCCTTCCCCGGATATGGCAGCACAACATGCTGGCAATGCAGTGCCCAGATCCAGTCTGCACCGCTGCAGGCCGGGCGGGTCAATGCCCCGTGTCGGGGTGATTTATAATCCTCGCAGCCACCGGAACAAGGGTGTGCATTACGAAAAGCCAGTTGAGGCTAACGTCATTACGGCAGGGCCAAAAGACAAGCAGGCGCTGGCGCAGGTGCTTGCCGATTTTGCGCGCGATGATATTGATCTGCTGATTGTGAATGGCGGTGATGGCACTGTTCGCGATGTGCTGACCAGCGGCTATTCTGCTTTTGGCAATGACTGGCCCTGTATGGCAGTAATGCCGCGCGGCAAGACCAATGCCCTGAATGTCGATCTGGGTGCGCCCGCTAACTGGTCTGTTGATGGGTGTATCAAGGCATGGCAAAGTGGCAAGCGGCGTATGCGTGTGCCCATGCTGGTTGAAAAACCAGGCGGGCAGGGCGCTCCCTTGCTGGGTTTTGTTATGGGAGCGGGCATTTTTACCACCGCTACGCGCGTTGGTCAGGACGCACACAAGCTGGGAGCATTTGACAGTCTTGCGGTAGGGGTAACGGCTGGCTGGGGGGTGCTTCAGGCCCTGTTTGGCTCCAATCGCAATATCTGGCGACGGGGGACCCCGATGCGGGTATGGCTGGGGGAGAAGCGCGAGGAACTTCCTCATAGCCGTTATGGGCCGCTGGAGAGGCGATCACTGCTTTTTGCCTCGACACTGGATCGCTTTCCTCTGGGGATGCAGCCCTTTGCTGAACGGGGCGGAGATATCGGGCTGACGGTAATGGACAGGCCTCGCCGCCGTCTGGTTGCCGCCTTGCCGGCTGTTGTTGCAGGAATGCGCCCGTCCTGGATTGAATCCGCCGGTTTCTACCAGCGCGCTACCGGCAGGTTCGAATTGACGATTGATGATGATTATATCCTTGATGGTGAAGCTTTTTCCGGTGGTGATCTGATAGTTCGTAAAGGGCCGCAGATCCATTTTGTAGCGCCATGAAGGATTCTCTTCTGGCCCGCGTCACCAGTCAGGCCAATGTCCCTGTGCATCCATCAGTCTCAGCTTTTGCAAAACGGCTGGCATTGCAGGCAGGGGCAGTGGCCGTGCTGTTTTACGGTTCCAATTTGCGCACAGGCTCGCTTGAGGGTGTCCTTGACTATTACTTGCTTACCCCCGGTCCGCAGAAAGAACGAATCTGGCCCAGGGTGAGTTATCATGAATGGACAATCGAGGGGCAGGAGCTGCGTGCAAAAGTGGCAACAATGTCGCTGGAAATGTTTGCGCGTGCTGCATCGGGCCGAACCCGTGATACAACGATCTGGGCGCGGTTTGTGCAACCCAGTGCATTGATCTGGAGTTGTGACCAGAATGTACGCGAGCAGGTTTTGGCCGCGATTTCTTCTGCTGTGCAAACATCTGCGCGTCTGGCTGTTGCATTGGGGCCAGTGTCAGGGACTGAAGATGCCTATTGGCGGGCATTGTTTCAGGCCACCTACAAGGCAGAGTTGCGGGTTGAAAAGCCTGGGCGGGAGGAATCGATTCTGGCGGCCAATCGCGCGCATTTTGAAGGGTTGCTGCCGCTGGCCCTGTCAGAATGTGGTATCCTGTATTCCACGGACGGAGATCGCCTCGTCCCGCAAATGGAAACAGAATTGCGAAAAAAAGTGCTTGGCTGGTGGAAGGCGCGCCAACGGCTTGGCAAGCCTGTCAATATTATGCGGCTGTTAAAGGCCAGCACAACATTTGAAGGGGCGTCGCGCTATGCTGCGTGGAAGATCGAGCGGCATACAGGTATTCCGGTCAAAGTGACACCCTGGCGTGAAAAACACCCGGTGCTTTCCGCGCCGGGTGTTTTGTGGAAAGTCTGGCGGGCCAAGGGCCGCACAGGAAACTGATTTAACGAAAACCTCTACATATATCGCATATTGATGTTGATGGATTTCACGCTGTTTCCAACCGGAAATGCCGTTTTGGTATAGCTCGGCGTGCCCATATTGAACACATTGATGCTCGGATTGTTGGACATTCCGCCGCCATCCTCGCGTAAATCTGTCTTGCCATTGCGGTTGACGTCATGACGGACGGCAATACCATACTGGCCGGAAGCAGGAACGGGCACACAGAATGTCATTGTGCCTGCTTTGGCTGGCGCCTCTATCCGGTTGATCCACTTGCCTTTGGCAAGCCAGTCAGTCTTTGTTCCACGATAGCTCTGGACTCGCACGGTTCCGTCAGAATTTTTAACATTGTTGACCTTGACCAGAACCGATGGCCCGGAACCGGAACGGCATTTTGCGATATCATTGCTGATCGTCTGCCGATACTGGGCCAGTGCCGGTGTGGCGATAACCATCCCTCCGGCAGCAAGCGCGGCCAGGGTCACGGGAAGGAATTTCGTCATGAGGCGTAACTCCTGTTTCATAGTGCTCCATTTTCGGGAAGGTTGGTGCGCACAATGCCATGTGCAGCGTTGGTGCGCCAGCCTTGCCCCCTGTTGTCGGAACCTGTCTATGCGAATTGGACTGAATAGAGACTGAATTTTACGTTATTGTGAAATAATAATAGCCAACAACACTGTTTTGACAGGAGTCATGTGGAAAAGCGGGGCGAATGCGCTTGTTACGCCTACATGCGGGGCTTAGGTCCAAAGCCATAGTTCTGCGTGAAAAAGATGCTCTTCCCATGGCTCAACCTCTGATTTCACCTTCGATTCTCTCTGCCGACTTTGCCCGGCTTGGGGAAGATGTGCGGCTGGTGGATGAGGCCGGAGCAGACTGGATCCATATTGATGTGATGGATGGCCATTTTGTGCCGAATATCACTATCGGCCCCGCAGTCGTCAAGGCGCTTCGGCCACATAGTGCCAAATGTTTTGATGTGCATCTGATGATCAGTCCGGTGGACCCCTATCTGGAGGATTTTGCCGGGGCCGGGGCGGATATTATCACCGTTCACCCTGAGGCGGGGCCGCATGTGCACCGCACGGTTCAGGCAATCCGGGCGCTGGAGAAAAAGGCAGGAATATCGCTTAATCCGGCTACTCCTGTCGATGTTCTTGATTACCTGATCGAGGATATTGATCTGGTTCTGGTCATGAGCGTGAACCCCGGTTTTGGCGGGCAGAGCTTTATTGAAAGCCAATTGAAAAAAATCTCGGAGGTCAGGCAGAGGATCGACGCTTCGGGTCGCAAAATTCATCTTGAAGTTGATGGCGGGGTAAATCCTGAAACAGCCAGATTGTGTGTGGCTGCAGGGGCCGATGTACTTGTGGCGGGATCAGCGACTTTCAAAGGAGGTCCATCCCGTTATGCTGCCAATATCGCAGCTCTGAAAGGGTGTGCCTGATGAAAGATGTAGGCTTGCGTGAACGCGACACATTAGAAGAACCTCTTGTTACAGGCGCCTCAGGCGAAGAAGCAGGCGAGGAGGGCGGATTGAGCATGGCTATTCCGTTGCAAGGCCAGGAAACCGATACATCCCTGACTGACCCCGCTCACCGGATGCCCGATGTCCGCCAGGAGCAGGGCGAAAGGGCAGGCGTGCCGCAGATTGAAACCAGTCATGCACTGGTGGTAACAGATTTTGCGACCCCATCTGTCAATCCTGTCGAAAGGCTGGTGCGTGTGGCCTATCGTCTGGGGGTGCCGGGGGCGACACTGGTGTCTCCCTTTCGTAAACCTGCCAGAATGCGCCTGCTGGCGACTGTTGACAGCCCGCTGGCAGGGGAAAGGGCCGCCGGCGTTGCGTTGCGAGCCGGACATTTTCTGGTTTACGGGGTCAAGGCACCTATTGCTCAGGTTGATTTCAAACCGGGTGTTCATCTGACACCGCCATTTGAACGCACGATTCATGGTTTCACCTGGCTGGCTGATCTTGCCGCGAGCGCGCCCAGAGAACAATGCGTGCCAACTGCAGAGCGCGTGCTCGGTGCCTGGCTGGAAGCCAATAAAGGATCTGTCAAAGGTGCCGCATGGCAGGTTGAGCTTGCAGGATTGCGTTTGCTGAACTGGCTGATTTATGCACCGCTCCTGCTTGGTGGCAAGGATGAGGGGCTGCGCAAGCAAACGCTGGATTCCATTTCCGCAACTGCCCGCTGGCTGGACCGTAATATTCACAAGGCACCTGACAGACTGGCTGAAGTGACCGGCTGGTGCGCTATTGTCGCTTCTGGCCTGCTCTTGCCCGATGGCAAGCCTCGCCGTCTCTATGGTGAGGCCGGACTTGTCAGGGCTATGGGCGATCTGGTGTCTGAAGATGGCGGCGTGCTCTCGCGAAGCCCGATTGCGCAGATGGAAGCGATTGCGGCTCTGGTGCAATTGTCAGCCTGTTATCGTTCCGTGCGTGAAGACCCGCCACAGCCGGTAGTGACCATGCTGGAATTGCTGGTCCCGCCTTTGCTGGCGCTCACGCATGATGATGGGTCGCTTGGTAGCTGGCAGGGTTCTGCCGCCATTGATGCCAGCGCACTTGCTGCACTGATAGAAGCAAGCGGGGTGCGAGCCAGACCTTTGAAAGATGTTCGGCAATGGGGCTATCAGCGCATTGCCGCACGTAAATCGGTGCTCCAGTTTGATGCCGCGCCTCCACCCGTGACACGCCATGCGCGCTATGGCTGTGCTTCTACCCTGGCATTTGAGTTTTCTGTCAATGGCGAAAGGCTGATCGTTAATTGTGGCGGTGCTGCAATGACAGGGGGCCAGGTTCCGGTGCGGATTGAGCAGGGCCTTCGCGCCACTGCTGCCCATTCGACTCTGGTGCTGGATAATGCCAATTCCACCGCTGTTAAAATCAACGGCAAGCTGGGCAGCGGCGTTGGTGAAGTTGAAGTTGACCGGCGCGTGATAGAGATGAAAAATGGCCGCGCCACACGGGTTGAAGCAAGCCATGATGGCTATTGCTCCCGCTACGGTCTTTCACATCAAAGGATTCTGATCCTGCGCGATAGCGGAGATGAGCTTCGCGGCGAGGATTTGCTTATCCCTGTCGGGCGCAAGCTCAAACATGGCAAGGTGGATTATGCAATCCGCTTTCATATCGGACCGGGTGTTGATATCAGCCTGACCGATGACCGGCGCGGGGCAGGGCTGGCAGTGTCAGATGGATCTTTCTGGCAATTCCGTGTTCCGCAAGGTGAACTTGCGATTGAAGAAAGCCTGTGGGTGGACGGACAGGGCAAGCCCGTGCCAATCCAGCAACTGGTTATTCAGGGAATGGTATCACGAGGTGGCGGGAGTTTCTCCTGGTTGCTCAAGAAAATAGGATAGATTTCTGGTGATGAATGTGAAGATCAGGCGGGCGCTTCTCTCGGTGTCCGACAAGGCAGGTCTTGTCCAGCTGGGGCAGGCATTGGCTGCGCGCGGGGTGGAACTGGTATCCACGGGCGGAACAGCCAGAGCCCTGCGCGATGCGGGTCTGGACGTGAAAGACGTATCCGATCTTACGGGGTTTCCCGAAATGATGGATGGCCGGGTCAAGACCCTGCACCCGATGGTGCATGGCGGCCTGCTGGCTGTGCGCGATAACCCTGATCACGTTGCGGCGATGAAGGACCATGCCATTGGGGCAATTGATCTGGTCGTGGTCAACCTCTATCCGTTTGAGGCCACGGTGGCCAGCGGGGCGGAGCGGGATGAAATTATCGAGAATATCGATATAGGTGGTCCCAGTATGGTCCGTTCGGCGGCCAAGAATCATCAATATGTCACGATCATTACCGATCCGGCTGATTACGCGGCACTGGAAGAGGAATTGTCGGGGACGGATGGTTCGACATCACCGGATTTCCGGCGCAAGATGGCGGCCAAGGCCTTTTCGGCAACTGCAGCCTATGATTCCATGATCAGCCAATGGTTTGCCTTTGCAGATCAAAAACAGGTTTTTCCTGATATGCTGGCCATCAATGGCAAGAACCCGGTTGTGTTGCGCTATGGTGAAAACCCTCATCAGCAGGCTGCCCTTTATACTCCGGTAGGTCCACACGGACGAGGCATTGCCCAGGCAGAGCAAATTCAGGGCAAGGAACTGAGCTACAACAATTACAATGATGCGGATGCCGCGCTCGAACTTTGCGCAGAGTTCAGGGGGCAGGAACCGGCGGTTGTTATTGTCAAACATGCCAACCCGTGTGGTGTCGCACAGCGAACAAACCTGCTTGATGCCTGGACCGATGCCCTTCAGTGTGACAGCGTTTCGGCCTTCGGAGGCATAGTTGCCGTCAATGTCCCGCTTGATGGCCCGACGGCTGAAGCCATTTGCGAGATTTTTACCGAAGTCGTGGTTGCTCCTTCGGCAGATGATGCGGCCATTGCTGCTTTTGCACGCAAGAAAAACCTGCGCCTGTTGCTGACAGGGGACTTGCCCGACCCGCGCCGTCCCGGTCTTGCTATCAGGCCGATCACGGGGGGGATTCTGGCCCAGACACGTGATAATGGCGCCATTGATGAAGCAGATTTGAAAGTGGTAACAAAACGCGCGCCGAGTGAGCAGGAACTGAAAGACTGCCTGTTTGCCTGGACTGTTGCACGCCACGTCAAATCCAATGCTATCGTCTATGCAAAGGATGGAGCAACCGCCGGAATTGGTGCCGGCCAGATGAATCGCAGGGATTCCAGCCGTATTGCTGCGATCAAGGCGCGCGAGGCAGCTGAAACCTATGGTTGGGCCGTTCCGCGCACACAAGGTAGCGCGGTAGCGTCTGATGCTTTTTTCCCGTTTTCTGACGGGCTTCTGGCCGCAGCCGAAGCCGGGGCAAGCGCGATTATTCAACCCGGCGGGTCGGTTCGTGACGAGGAAGTTATTGCCGCAGCCGATGCAGCCGGGCTGGCCATGGTCTTTACCGGGATGCGACATTTCCGGCATTGATACCGGAAATGCGATGAAACACTTTCAACGCAGTTTGGCTCAACGCAGTTTGCCCACTCAGTCTGGTATTACCCGCTCACATTACTGCACGTATCATCACTGATACTGGGTAATTCATGACGGATATGTTCACCATTTTGAAAGTGTATCTTGCTTAGTGACGGACAG
>JBKEEC010000261.1:0-2927 GCA_047975785.1 Sphingomonadaceae bacterium
CAATGCCGGGCAAGGTCAGTGTTGCGCTCAGCATCGCCATAATACCGATCAGCATGAGAACATTCAGCACCAAAGCGCAATTGGCATAAATGCCAAAGCGACCATAAGTGACAATCATGAAGACCAGCACCGCCGTAGTGCCAATCATCATGGCAATCATACCCTTGCGGATGGAATCGGCGCCAAGGTCGGGACCGACAGTGCGTTCTTCAATTACCTTGAGATCCACCGGCAAGGCACCTGATGCCAGCGCAATCGCAAGCTGACTGGCGGATTCTGTAGTGAATGAGCCGGATATCTGGGCGCTGCCGCCCAGAATGGGCTCATTGATATTCGGCGCAGAAAGAACTTCACCATCAAGAATGATCGCAAAGGGTTTGTTGACATTATCCGTGGTCAGCTTGGCGAATTTGGCGCCGCCCTGCTGGTCAAACTGGATGTTGACGATAGGTTCATTGGTCTGCTGGTTAACGCTCTGCTGGGCATCTACCAGCCGGTCTCCCTGAATGCCGCCAAGCCTTTTGACCGCAATCGAGGTGCCCGCCTGGGGGGAGTTGGCCGCATAGGGAACAATCTGGCTGCCCGGAGGGGCAATACCTTGTGCCACATCGGTTGGCAGAGCTGTCAGGTCCACCAGCTTGAACTCAAGCTTGGCGGTTTTCCCGATCAGCTTCTTGAGCTGTTCGGGGTCATCAAGTCCCGGCACCTGCACGACAATCCGGGTTTCACCCTGACGGATAATGGTCGGCTCACGTGTGCCCATCTTGTCGATACGCTTGCGCACGACTTCGGTGGCGCTGTCCATCGCCATATTGATGGCAGAATCAATCCCGGCCTGGGTGGGGGTAAGGATAAAGCGCGTTTCATCCACCACCTGCAGATTCCATTCACGGGAGAGGCCTGATCCGTTCATCAGCGGGAGCAGCAATTCGCGTGCACGGTCAACATCGCTGGCATTTTCTACCATGAAGCTCAACCGGCCATTGCTGGTCGAGACATCGCCGATCCGGATACGTGGTTCGGCAAGCCGCATCTTGGTGCGGACATCCTCTTCCATATTTTCCAGCCGGAGCGCCTTGACCTGTTCGGCATCGGCTTCGAGCAGGATATGACTGCCGCCTGCAAGATCCAGCCCCAGATTAACCGTCGGGTCAGGCAGGTTTTTCGGCCAGTCCAGATTGGCAAGAGATGCAATGGAGGGCAAGGCTGCCAGCGCAGTCAGCAGGGCAATGCCCCAGAACCATGCTTTCTTCCAGGTTGGAAATTCCAGCATTTACTTCGGATTCCTTGAAATACGCCAGAGTATCAGGCCAAAGGTTCTGGCCATACTATCAATCATTGGCGGCCTTGCCACCGGGCGGCAAAATATCGCCAATGGTTGATTTGACTGCCTTGACCCGCACACCTTGCGCCAGTTCAATTTCGGCATAGTCATCATCGACACGTGTGACCTTGCCGACAAGGCCACCTGCTGTAACCACCTGATCTCCCTTGCGGATACCGGAGATTTTTTCACGATGTGCCTTTTGCTGGCGCATTTGCGGGCGGATGATAAGAAACCAGAAAATCGCCACCATGCCGATAATTGGCAGAAAGGTAACCCAGGTTGGCGGTGCATTGGTGCTGGCAGCAGCAAGTAAATCAAACATAGATTTGCCCTGAACCTCTTGGAAATCCGGCATATGGGGATGGTGCCTGCCCCTGTGCAAGAGGGGGCGTGCGCCAAATTGTGAAACATGGCGCAGCGCCTAGCAGCTTCACAGGGGCAGGGCAACGAATTGCGTCGAGTTGATCACACCTGATGCTTGCCGATACTCGCGCTTGCCAAGCCTGCACCCAGCCCCTATAGCGCCGCCTCCACTGGTGTCGGGACGTAGCGCAGCCTGGTAGCGCATCACACTGGGGGTGTGGGGGTCGGAGGTTCGAATCCTCTCGTCCCGACCAGTGGTTTTCATTCGATATAACCGCGCAGACATAATAACGGCGCAGATAAAACTTCGCAGATAAAGGCTGGATTACGCATACCGGACCCAACACCAAAGTGCGCAGAATTTGCCTTACCGCAGTCTGGCGCAACTGTTTGTTGGTGCATGGCTATTGCGAAAAACCGGGATCCACTTTTTCACGCAATGCTATAAAGCACTTTCAGAATTTTCGGGCAGGTTTACCGGGGCAAGATCATGAGTGATGACGAAGACTATGTCTATGATGAGGAGAGCGGCGAATGGATGCCCGCCTCTGAACTGGCGGCAAAACAGGCTGCAGCCAGTGCCGTGGAAGTACGTGATGCGGTAGGAAATCTGCTGACAGATGGCGATCAGGTTACACTGGTCAAAGATCTTGAGGTCAAGGGAGCGGGGCAGACTCTCAAACAGGGCACTTTGATAAAATCCATCCGGCTGACAGGTGATCCGCAGGAAATTGACTGCAAATATCCCGGCATCAAAGGGCTGGTGCTAAGGGCGGAATTTGTCAGGAAGCGTTGATGGCTTGCTGTTTGTAACCGCGACCAGTTTTACTCTCCTTTCTGCCTTCCCGTAATTGTGAAGGTTCAGGCGCGCGGGGGCTGACGGCGGTAGGACAATGCCTCTGCCACATGGATGCGGGTGATCTGCTCTGTTCCGGCCAGATCGGCAATGGTGCGGGCGACACGCAGCAGCCTTGTATAACCCCGCGCTGACAGGTGCATGGTGTCTGCAGCTTGCAGCAACAGACTTTGGCCCGCTTCATCCGGCGTGGCATATTTGTCCAGCCCGGCGCCGTTGAGTTCTGCATTGCTGCGCGCGCCGGTTTCCTCTGCCCGCAAGGTCTGGCGGGCGCGTGCCTTTGCTACGCGCGCGGCAACTTCCGCGCTGCTTTCAACCGGCCTTGTCATGCTGCCAGATTGCGCCAGATCGACCGCGCGGACGGGTTCTCCCTCGACATGC
>JBKEEC010000262.1:0-7652 GCA_047975785.1 Sphingomonadaceae bacterium
ACACTGTTTACCATATCAACCCGACAGGCACATTTGTCATTGGCGGGCCGGATGGCGATGCCGGGCTGACAGGGCGCAAGATTATCGTTGATACCTATGGCGGCGCAGCGCCCCATGGTGGCGGTGCGTTCTCCGGCAAGGACCCGACCAAGGTGGATCGCTCGGCCGCCTATATTACGCGCTATCTGGCCAAGAATATCGTTGCGGCCGGCCTTGCCAGTCGCTGCACCATCCAGCTCGCCTATGCCATCGGCGTGTCAGAGCCGCTTTCCCTTTATGTTGATACACATGGCACCGGCACGGTGGATGATGCCTCGCTGGAAGATGCGATCAAGTCCATCAGCAAGCTTGGTGGCCTGACCCCGCGCGGGATTCGCACCCATCTGGGGCTAAACAAACCCATTTACCGTCGTACCGCTGCTTATGGCCATTTTGGCCGATTGGCAGATGAAGATCACTTCCCGTGGGAACGCACAGATCTGGTAGACGATCTGAAATCAGCCGTCGGATAATCTTTCCCGTGCTTCCCGAAAACAGGGAAGCACGAGGAAGATCGCATTATTTTCAAGTCACTGGAAAGTGTAACGAAGGGCAATACCATAAGAACGCGGCTCTGCTGCACCGCGGGTATTTATGGTTGTGGTGCCAAAACCCATTCCCGCATAGGCATATTCCTTGTCCGTCAGGTTGTTGATATAGAAAGACAGATCCGCACCTGACCCGAACAGACCTTTAATTCCTCCTGTCAGATGCAGCAGACTATACCCTTCCTGCTCGGTTACACCTGGAATGGTGGCGTCATTTGACGAGTAATCAGATGAATAGGAATAACGCAGCATGAGGTCTGCTTCCTCGCCAAATCCTGACAAGGGCACAGACAAGCGGGCTGATGCCCCAGCCAGATGCTTGGGTGCACGAGCGAACAGATTATTTGACAAATCGTTTCCGGAGAAGTCGATAAATTTCTGGAACTTCGTGTTGGTATAGGAATAGTAACCGGAAAGCTCAAACCAACTGACAGGGCGTATCATCGCTTCCAGTTCAATGCCTTTCACCCGTGCTTTCTCGGCGTTAAAAACCACCGTTGTAACAGGCAATGTCGTGCTATCCTGAATAAGCCTCTGGATGTCTTTATACTTCACATAAAATGCTGCAAGGTTGGTGCGCATGAAGACATCTCCCAGATGCCACTCTGCCTTCATGCCAATTTCAGCATCATCCACAATTTCGGGAAGGAATGTCCTTTGCAGCCCCGCTTCGGTGGAAGCGCGCGCGCCATAACCACCAGTTCTATAGCCGTGACGGTGTGCAGCATAGAGCAGAAGGCCATCATTCGCCTTGTATTCCAGGCTGATATTATAAGTTGGCTCAGAAAAGCTCTTGCTCATATCCAGTGAGCACCCCTGCAGGCTGGGCCTGACTTCCGGAGTGGCCGGATCATTATCATCATCAAGCGTGAAGCGACAGGCTGCATGAGTCCGGCTTTTGATAATGGCTTCGCGTTTGTCCCAGTTCATCCTGCCGCCAACGGTTGCTGTCAAACCTTCAATACCAAGATTGACAGTAGCCTGCGCAAACAGGGCCGTGCTGGTGTTCACTCCCTCAACCCAGGTGTTGGAGTAGCAGGAATAATCCCTGAAGTTCGTAATCGTAAAATCTTCTGATATGGCGCCGCACCCGCCAAAAACACCTGTGCTCATACCCTGGTTGTCGGACCATTCATGGAAATAATAAGCTCCGGCGATCCAGTTACCCCAGTCATGCTCACCCAGAAGCTGGAACTCTTCGGAAACCTGCCATTGTTCAACATAGCGATTGATGGGAAGCAGGAACAGGTCGGACCCGTCTGAATCAGACAGGGAACTGTATTTCATCTCACGATAGCCCAGAATATTGCGCATGGTAATCTGGTCGGTCAGTTCAATACTGGTCTTGTTGCTCATCCCCAGAATTTCAGCCCTGGCATATACCGGAACGCCGCTGACCACATGATACATATCGCGGCTTTCCTGAGCCGTCCCCCCCATTGCCCCCGGTCGTGGATAGAAACCGGCCATTCCATCGTCGACATCAAAATATTCAAAGATAAACAGGGATTCGAGGCCATTATCCGGATCAACAAGGAACGACGCACGAATGGCGTCGTGGTTCTCGTGATTCATTTTCTTGCCGGTCGCGACATCGGTAATATATCCGTTTGTCTCTGAGTGATTACCCGCGATACGCATGGAAAAATCCGGCCCGATCGGAATATTGACATAGCCATCCGTCTGGAAAGTTCCGCGATTGCCGATTGTCTGCTGGATAGATGCTTCAAAATTCTTTGTCGGGGCATTGGAGGTGATCACCACCGCCCCGCCCGGTGTATTGCGGCCAAACAAGGTCCCTTGCGGTCCGCGCAGAACCTGCACACTGGACACATCAAACAGGCCAACATTGGACCCTTGCGTGCGAGGAACAACAATATCGTTGATATACATGGATACGGAAGGGTCCGACAGGCCAGTCGCATCCTGTTGGCTAAGGCCACGGATTGCGAAAATCGGCACGGTGCTACCTTCCGACCCTTGCGGAACAATCTGGAGATTGGGCACAGAACCGCTCAGATCGCTGACACTGGTGATATTGGCCCGTTCCAGTTCGGCATTACCCAAAGCTGTAACAGCCAGCGGCACATCCTGCAGCTTTTCATCCCTTCGCCGCGCTGTAACAATGATAGTATCTGCACTGGTTGCATAATAAGATGCAGAAGATTCCGTGTTCTGCTGGGCCATGGCTGAGGGGCTGAAATACAGTGTCGATACTGCAACCGCCAATGCCGAAGTCATTTTAATACTCATCAATCACTCCCCGAATATACATTCTTGACATAATTATGTGTAGTGTTTACTACACTATGTGTCTGAGCGTATCAGGCCGTTTGGCCTGCCCGTAACAATCGCTTGATCACCGCCTGCTTGACAAGGAGGCGGGCGGTATATCGCATCTATGATCATACTCTGCCCCTGACACCTGCCCTGATGAATCTGGCCGATCCGGGCGTGTAATGCCCTCGCGCAAAAGCGCGCTCAGCCTCTGGCCGAGCCTTGATCGGGAGTTAATCAGGGGAAATTTCGCGAATATACAGCCCCGGTCCGCTCAGTTCCCTGTAAAGTCGGGCGGACGCTTTTCCAGAAAGGCATTGACTGCCTCGGCATGATCAGCCGTTTCATGCGCAATAGCCTGCATTGCGGCCGACATTTCCAGCACAGTATCCAGATTGACATCCTGCGCTGTCAGCAACAGGCGCTTTGCCATACGAAGAGAACGGGCGGGGTTGGCAGCAATCCGGTCTGCCATAGCAAAGGCGCAATCCATCAGTTCTTCCGGTTCGACAACTCTGGAGACGAGTCCGCATTCCAGAGCTTCCTGCGCTGTCAGGACATCGCCGGTAAAAACCATTTCCGCAGCTTTGGAATACCCCACCACGCGCTGCAGCAGCCACGCTCCTCCATCGCCGGGGATCAGACCCATCTTGATAAAACTTGCGGCAAATTTTGCCTTTACGCTGGCGATACGAATATCGCACAGACAGGCAAGATCATTGCCCACACCAATAGCATGGCCATTGATCGCAGCAATAATCGGCACTTCAATAGAGCGAAAAGCGCGCGGAACCTGCTGGATAGCCCGGCGGTAATTCGTTCGTGTGGATGACGGGTGCTCCAGCGGACCAATGCCGTTGCGATCCTTCATCCCTTGCAAATCACCGCCGGCACTAAAACCGCGCCCTTCTCCTGTCAGGATAATGACACTGATTTCGGGGTCATCCCCTGCTTTTCCCAACGCATTGATCAGGTCAAAACAGTCCTCCGCTTTTCCGATGGCGTTCAGTTTATCTGGCCGGTCAAGTGTAAGAATTGCTATGTGGTTACGTTTCTCAAACCTTACATAATCGCCCATTATCGTGTCTCCGCTAAGGCAGTTTTCCGTCTCCTGCCATTTTCCACCATTAAAGGCGAAGCCTGTTCAGGCTTATCGCTCTTTTGATATCCACACCAGGCATCGGAAAAACCTGAGCACGCATGATACAGGTCAGTTGAAGCATATTATTAAAGAGGAGCGTCTCATTTATGAAACAACGTTTTGAAGACAGGGTTGCCATTGTCACCGGCGGAGCGTCGGGTATCGGGGCCGCCTGTGTTGATCGGCTTGCATCGGAAGGGGCTACTGTCATTTGCGTTGACATCAATGCGCCTGAAACCTTGCCCTGCCGCACAGTCTTCAAAACCTGTGACATATCGGATGAAAACGCGGTTTCAGCCCTGATTGAGGACATCATCGAAACATATGGAAAGGTAGATATACTGGTTAATAATGCCGGAACCGCCGGCAATGAAAGAGCGCGCATTCATGAAGTGAGCTTCGCAAGCTGGGACCGGGTCCAATCCATCAATTCGAGGGGAACCTTTGCCATGATGCGCGCAGTTCTGCCTTTCATGCTGAAGGCAGGGCACGGAAATATTGTCAATGTTGCCTCAATTGGCAGTTTCCGGGCCACTCCAAAATCTGCTGCATACCTCACTTCCAAAGGGGCAATGATGATGCTGACCCGTTCTGCCGCCGTGGAATATGCAAAAGATAACATCCGTGTAAATGCGGTGTGCCCCAGCACTACAGATACGGCCATTCTCGAAGGAACACCCCCGGAAATGGTGGCGCAACTGGTTGCACGGCACCCTCAGGGCCGGTTGGGCAAACCCGAAGAAGTCGCCGCCCTTGTCGCATTCCTGGCTTCGGATGAAGCCCCGCATATTACCGGTGGAGCCTATCTGATAGATGGTGGACGATCCGCCACCTGATCAGCAAAAACACGAGACCCGGGCTTATCCGGCAGGTTTGAACCCCTGGGCAATAACATACCATTCTGATGAGCCTTTACGACTCGCCGGAGGTTTTGCGTGTTTGACCGATCTGAAATGTTGCTTGAGATAGGAAAGCAGCTCTGTATCGGTCCCGCCTGCAAGCACCTTGGCAATAAAGGCGCCACCTGAATCCAGATTGTCCACGGCAAACCAGGCCGCAGCCTCCACCAGCCCCATTGTGCGCAAATGGTCGGTCTGTTTATGCCCGACAGTATTTGCCGCCATATCGGACAGGACCAGATCTGCCTTGCCCCCCAGGGCTGCCTCCAGCGCTGCTGGAGCCTCATCGGCCATAAAATCCATCTGGAAAATCGTCACCCCGTCAATCGGTTCTGTCTCCAGCAGATCAATCCCGACAATCGCTGCCTGTGGCGCCTGCTTGCGCACGACCTGGCTCCACCCGCCGGGCGTTATGCCCAGATCCACCACCCTGCGCACACCCTTCAGCAAACCAAACCGTTCATCCAGCTCGATCAGCTTGTAGGCGGCCCGGCTACGATAGCCTTCTGCCTTTGCCTGTTTCACATAAGGATCATTCAATTGCCGCTCAAGCCAGCGGGTAGATGATGCTGAGCGTTTGCGCGCTGTCCTGACCCGTTTATCCGGATTTTTTCCTGACCTGCTCATGATGACAGCCTTCTCATGGTTTCGCCAAGGTCCGGTTCTCGCGGTGGCCTCCTCCTGCAAAATGCGAGTCATTGGCCATCAATGCCCTGAGAATTCCTTCACGAATCCCGCGATCGGCAATACCAAGGCGTTCTGCCGGCCAGATATCGAGAATCGATTCCAGAATGGCGCATCCGGCCACGACCAGATCAGCTCGATCATTGCCAATGCACGGCAAGGCGCTTCGCTCCTCCATTGTCAGGGACGACAGGCGCTGCGCAACATCGCGCATCGCAGGGGCAGGCACAATCAGACCGTCAACCGCGCGCCGGTCATATTGTGGCAGGCCAAGATGCAGGCTGGCCAGAGTTGTCACTGTTCCGCTCGTGCCCAGCAACCGTATATCAGCCATGTCACGATGAGGAGAAATTCGCTGCGCAAATGTTGCAAAACTGTCCGCCACCATACGGCGCATCTCGGCATATTGGCGGGAACGGTGGGCCTGGTCGCCATTGCCGCCATGGCCTACAGTATCGGTGAGTGAAACTACGCCCCATGGCACGCTCTGCCAGTCCAGAATACGCGGCACCGGCCCTCCCGGCTCAATCAGGACAAGTTCTGTGGAGCCACCACCAATATCAAAAATTATGGCCGGGCCAGTGCCCTGTTCCAGCAGGATATGACATCCCAGAACGGCAAGGCGCGCCTCTTCTTCGGCGGAAATAATATCCAGCATAATGCCGGTTTCCTGTTTGACGCGCGCGATGAAATCTGCCCCGTTGCTGGCCCGTCGACAGGCCTCCGTAGCAACCGATCGCGCAAGACGGACATGGCGACGCCTCAGTTTTTCTGCACAAATCTTCAGTGCGGCAACTGTCCGGTCCATTGCCCTGTCACTCAATCGTCCGCTATGGGCCAGCCCTTCCCCCAACCTCACAACCCGGCTGAAAGCATCAATGACTGTAAAGCCACCCTCTACTGGCCGTGCGATCAGTAACCGGCAATTATTCGTTCCCAGATCAAGTGCAGCATAGGTTTGCTGAAATTGCCTGGCTGCGCCATTGGCCCTGGCCTTGTGTGATTGAGCTTTGTGTGATTGAGCTTTGTGGAATTGAGCTTCGTGTGATTCGGCTTCTTTTCCGGATACGGTCTGCGGCGCGGGATCACGGCCACCGCAACGATTGTCGTTCCGGCGTTTTTTCCTCCGGTGAGTATCCGGAGTAACCTTGTTGGACTGCGGGGAGCGTCTGTAGCGAAAATCGGCTACTTTGCCGGACCTTTTCTTCCCCTTCGGAACAGCCTTTTTTTCATTGTCCGGCGGAGTATTGTCCGCCATATTCTTACCATCTTTAACCATACACTTGCGCAGGAGCACAAGCACCTGAACACAATGCTAGCGCGACAATGGCCTTGCGGCAAGGCCCGCAACACAGTGTCGCGATTTGATACATACAGGAGGGCTTGACCTCGGCGCAGCTTGAACCTATCTGCGCAGCCCTCGCCAGACGGAAATTCCCTGGCTGATGCCCCGTCGTCTAATGGTAAGACTACGGACTCTGACTCCGTCAATTGAGGTTCGAATCCTCACGGGGCATCCATTTCTTTATCCTTTGACAGCAAAGATGGACCGCTGTGACAAAATAGTGGGCCGCTCACATTTTTGCGCGCAATTCTCCTGATGCGCTTCAGTGCTTGGAAGAGTTGGTGCCTGATAGGCTGCTTGGCGGCGATCACGTTTCAAGAAAGCTCTGGGCGCCGGGACCCCTTAGAATTACGACAGCTTCGCGCCCTCACTTCGGTTGGTGACGCGTCATTGCTGAGTTCCCGAAAGCGGACATCGGGGCAGTAATATTGGAACGGCCGTAATAGCAGACTGTCCAGAACGACAGGCTTCAGCTGGTCGCCAAGGCCGATCTGATCGTAAGCGAGGCGCGGAGACCGCCGGTCAGGCGGCTTGTGCGAGCGGGTTTGTGTCAGCAGGTGTCCAGTTCCACGGCATAAGCTCGTCCCACCGTGATGCTGGCCAGTCAGCGGCGATTTTTGCGATGACGTCGGTGATATAGGCCTGTGGCTCGATGCCATTGAGCTTGCAGGTTTCGATGACGGAATAGATTGCAGCCGCCCGTTCACCGCCTGCCTTTG
>JBKEEC010000263.1:0-1742 GCA_047975785.1 Sphingomonadaceae bacterium
AATTACACCCTGAGCTATACCGGCGCCAATCTGACGATCACGCCGCGGGCGCTTTCGGTAACGGCCGATGCGTTGAGCCGTATCTATGGCGATGCCAACCCGGCGCTGACTTATGTCTCCACTGGTCTGGTGAATGGTGATATGCTGACCGGCGCGCTGTCCACTTCGGCTACATCAGCATCAGATGTAGGTGCCTATGGTATCACGCAGGGCACGCTGGCGGCTTCGTCCAATTACACCCTGAGCTATACCGGCGCTGATCTGACGATCACTGCTCGCCCGATTGCGGTGGTGGCGGATAACCAGACCCGCATGATGGGCCTGGCCAATCCACCGCTGACCTGGGTTACCACGGGTCTGGTGAATGGCGATACGCTGACCGGCGAACTGGCCACTGATGCAGATGTGCATTCCGGGATCGGAACCTATGCCATCACGCAAGGCAGCCTGGCGGCATCCGTCAATTACGACGTTACCTTTGTTGATGGCCAGCTTGCCGTAACGCCTATGCCTGTTGCGGCGGCCTCGAATGTGGTGCCTGCTTCCCTGAATGGAGGGGGCCTGAATGGCGGGGGCGCATCAGGGGCCGGCGCTGGAAACGGCGGAAAAGCCGGGATACTCAACCCCGTGAATCTCAACATCGATTTTGGTAACAAGGACGATCAGGGAACGGGCACCGGCATGGCGCATAGCGCTTCAGGCCAGAACCCTGAAAATGCAACAGACAGTTCCGGTGATGACAAGGGCACGGCCGGGCAGACCTGTGACGTTGATGGCAATGCCGATGGATCGCAGTGCGATACGACAGGTCAAATGCAGGCACCCTAACGCTCCGGCGGGCGTCGACAAAGGGCGCCCGCCGATATGCCTGGAAGGCAGTTTCCCCCGCACCCTTCCTGCAAGCGGATATGCCGGAGTGTCCAGTTCTGTCGCAAACTCTGGCGTAGGCCACAGTTTGCGACACAGTCAGCTGATGGGGTGGTTTAATAAGCCATCATTTCTTTGGATCGGAAGAGGGTTTAGGAGGTGAAAAAAGCTCGCGTAGCTTTTCGCAATCTCCACCTTTATTCAAGTTTCCAGCCACCAGACACCCATCTTCGCCCTTCTGTTCACGGGCGATTGTTTCGCCAAGAGTCTCAACATTTTGCGGCTCAATAATGACACTGCTATTTTCAGGCACCTTGTAATCCAGTGCGCTACACGCACCCAACCCAATAGAAAACGCGCAAATAATAGCCAATTCCATGACTTTAGGTGATTTGTCGATCATGACTTTCTACCCAATGAACTATGGTTCTAGAGCGGGATGACATATGACAGAATCACATCCCGCTCTTTATACTTTTGTTGTCGTGTGATTTTTTGACAAAAACCGGTGCCCACTTTTTGTCATCACACTCTAAACCGTGAACCCAGTGAAAGATGTTGTTTGTTTCCAGATTGTCCTGGATGTCCCAGAAGTCAATTAAATTGTGGCCCCCTCCGACCACCATGTGCAAAGGTTCTAGAGCAAACGACGCCCGAAATCCGTCCCTGGCAGACCAGTTCGACAGCCTCAAAGCTTAACCTGCAATGTCAAAGAGCTACTCTTGGCCGAGTCTGGAGTTTGCGACAGAACCGTGAGCACCACCATCAGCAAATGTGAGGCAGAGCAAAATTCGATGAGTCAGGCTCATCGCGCTATGGTATTACCTCTGAAATGGGGTAAAATCCCGTATCTTGTGTCTGCCCCTGTAGGTTAG
>JBKEEC010000264.1:0-20310 GCA_047975785.1 Sphingomonadaceae bacterium
CGACGAGCAAGGGAGGTTTGATCTCCATGCCGTTTAAGACCCGGATTTTCGCCGAACCCGAACTGGAATTCGGCGATATGTTCCACCACCCCGATCCGCGCCTTGGGCTCTTGGAGGCGGGACCGCTCCAGACCAATCTTGGCGACGCTATCAAGATTGCGACCATCGGCAGTTCCAAGACGGTCGAGGATGCGCAAGCCTTCATGGCGCAGATCGAAGACGGGATCGCAGGCAAGACCGAACGCCATCCAAACCTGCATCCTGACTTTCCCGGCCTTCGCAACAAAAACCCGTTCCGCTGCCGCTTCGAAATGATGGACGGCGCGCACGGCATCATCTCGAAATCCGAAATCGAGAAAATTGCGAAAGAGCCGGATCACGAGCGCGCTGTGAAACGTGCCGTCGAGGCCTTCACACAGCATCTCGATACGCTGGAGACCTCCGGTGCGAAACCCGATGTGGCGCTCATTGCTTTACCCGTTGCACTGATCGAGCGCGTCTGGCGCGCCAAGGTCGATTCCGCTTCAACCTTCGAAGCCGACGACAGCGGCGGCCGGGACGCTCCGAACTTTCGGGGCATGCTCAAGGCGGTTGCCATGCGCTACAGTTTTCCGATCCAGATCGTCTGGGAAGACGTACTCGACGAGACGGCAAAGATTCCGCGCAAAATCAAGGAGACCACCGACCGCCAGACACAGGACCGCGCCGATACGGCGTGGAACCTGGTATCGACGCTCTACTACAAGGGCAGCGGGCGCGTGCCCTGGCGGCGCCTTCCCGATGAAGACGAGTTTCGGGCCTGCTACATCGGGATCAGCTTCTACCGCGACACCAGCGGCCAGCAGCTCTGGACGAGCGCGGCGCAAATGTTCGATGAGCGCGGTCGCGGCTTCATCCTCAAAGGCTCACGCGCCCACACAGAGACGCGCGGGCGGCATCCCTATCTGACCGAAGAGGACGCCGAAAGCCTCGTCCAAAGCGCGCTCATCGCCTATAAGAACTATCACAAGCATTATCCGGCCCGCGTCATAGCCCTAAAGACATCGCGCTTCCGCGACGAAGAGGCGGACGGGATTTCAAGCGCGCTGGACGCGGCGGAAGTCGAGCTGCGCGATCTTGTCTGGGTGCAGGAATCCTATTCCGTCAAAGTGCTTCGCGACGGCGATTATCCGGTGCTGCGGGGGACATTTGTGGAGCTGGATGGCAAGGGCCTGCTGTATACCAATGGCAGCATTCCTTATTACGGCACATATCCGGGGCAATATGTTCCCAATCCTCTATTGCTTTGCCCCCATGAAAAAAGTGAAAGCCCGGTCGAGAAGATCGCCCGCGAAGTGTTCTCGCTGACCAAGGTCAACTGGAATTCGACGCAGATGAACCAAAAGCTGCCTATCCCGATCCGCGCCGCCCGCAAGGTGGGGGAGGTGCTGAAATACATCCCCGAGCACCAGCCGGTGAGCCCCGACTACCGTCGCTACATCTGAGCAGAATCCACCCTCGGACGAGCAGCACTCCGACGCAAGACGAGAACATCCCACGGCCACGGATGCCTGTCAGTCTCGATAGGCAAGCGATTCCACCGCTTTGCTCTGGCATGCGAGACCTCTGCTGCGTAAGGTGTTTCCATAAGTTTTGCAGTAGCCGAGGCAGTCTTGAGCACAGTTCTGGAAGAGCAACACCGCGCCGAGCAGGAAGTTGCGACGCTGCACGATGTGCTGACCGGCTACCGGAGCGCCGCGCGCACCGAGCGGGAGAAAGGCACGTATTTCGAGCGGCTGACCATCGCCTACCTGACCACCGACCCGGTGCAAGCTGCCCTCTATGACGGTGTTTGGACCTATGCCGAATGGGCAAGGAACCAAGGCTGGGACGGGCGCGATACCGGAATCGATCTTGTCGCCAAGCTTAGGGATGAAGAAGGCTTCGCCGCCATTCAATGCAAATTCTACGATGCCAATTACCGTATCCGCAAAGAAGACATTGACAGCTTTATCTCCGCGTCCGGCAAAGCCCCCTTCAAGCGCCGGATCATAATCGACAGCACCGAGCGTCCCTGGAGCGAGAACGCCGAGACGATGATCCGGGGCCAGGCCATTCCGACTATTCGGATCGGCCTCACAGACCTTCAGGAGAGCCCCATCCGCTGGGATGCTTTCGCAGCGCGCGGCGAGACCATCCTCGCTGAGAAGAAAAAGCTTCGTGCACACCAGCAAGATGCCTTGGACGCCGTTCGGGACGGACTGACGGACGGGGATCGCGGCAAGCTGATCATGGCGTGCGGCACGGGCAAGACCTTCACTGCCCTCAAGATCGCCGAAGAGCTGGCCGGTCCTGGCAAGCTGGTTTTGTTCCTTGTTCCTTCGCTCGCGCTCATGGCGCAGACCGTGCGCGAATGGACGGCTGACAGCGAAACCCCGCTGCACGCCTTCGCCGTTTGCTCGGATACGCAAGTTGGCAAACGTCGCCAGTCCAAAGATGACATTGCCGAGATCGATGTGCTCGATCTGGCGTTTCCCGCGACAACCGACGCAGTGAAGCTCTCCCTTGGAGCCGGATCGCCCGAGCCAGAGAAGATGCGCGTGGTCTTTGCCACCTACCAGTCCATCCAGGTGATCGCGGATGCTCAAGCAGATCACGGGCTGCCCGTCTTCGATCTGGTCATCTGCGATGAAGCGCACCGCACGACCGGAGCCACATTGGCGGGCGAGGACGAATCCAACTTCGTCAAGGTTCACGACAATGCGGTGATTAAGGCCAGCAAGCGGCTTTATATGACCGCCACGCCGCGCATCTTCGGCGACAACGTAAAGACGCGGGCCGAAGAAGCCGATGCTGTTCTGGCGTCCATGGATGACGAAGCGCTCTTTGGCAAGACGCTCTTCTACCGTGGATTCTCCTGGGCCGTGCAGGAAGGCCTGCTCACCGACTACAAGGTGATCGTGCTTGCCATGGATGAAGGACTGGTCAGCTCCGCTGTCCAGAAGCGCCTTGGTGATGGAGCAAGCGAGTTGGTGCTCGACGACGCCACAAAGATTGTTGGCTGCTACAAGGCCCTTACCAAGGCCGACATGAAGACCGATGTCGCCGCCGATCCGCACCCGATGCGCCGGGCGCTGGCTTTCTGCAAGGATATTCGCAGCTCAAAGCTGGTCCGCGACGAATTCTCGGCTGTCGTGAACGAGTTCCTTGGAATTGATCCTGTCCTGGAGGACGAGGATGATCGCCTCCGTTGCGAGATCGAGCATGTGGACGGCACATACAATGCCAAGGAGCGCGGTCAGCTTCTCGATTGGCTGAAAGCCGATGGCGGTGATCACATCTGCCGCATCCTGACCAATGCACGCTGCCTCTCGGAAGGCGTGGATGTGCCTGCGCTGGATGCCATCATGTTCCTGCACCCGCGCAAGAGCCAGATCGACGTGGTGCAATCGGTTGGCCGCGTCATGCGCCGCGCCGAAGGTAAACGCATGGGTTATGTGATCCTGCCGGTTGGTGTTCCGGCAGGCGTTCCACCCGAGCAGGCTTTGGCCGACAACGAGAAGTACCGCGTTGTCTGGCAAATCCTGAATGCCCTCCGCGCTCATGACGACCGATTTGATGCCACCATCAACAAGGCGTCCCTCGGCCAGGACGTCAGCGATCAAATCGAGATCATCGGCGTTGGTGCAGCTTCCAGCGACGAGCTCCGCGCCGTCACCGCGACCGTGGACGAACTTCCGACGCGCGCCAAGAAGACCGGCTCCGGCATTGGCTCGGGTGGAGGCAGCGAGGATACCGGCGGCGGTGACAGCACGCCCATCCAGACCGAGATGACTTTCTCGGTGGATGAGTTCTCGCGCGCGATCCTTGCAAGGATCGTCAAGAAATGCGGAACGCGCGATTATTGGGAGGATTGGGCGGTCAACATCGCGGAGATCGCCAAGAACCATATTACGCGCCTCACCGGCATCTTGCGCGACCCTAACACCGAAGCCCGCCAGGCCTTCGACAATTTTCTCTCCGAGCTACGCGATGATCTGAACGGCGATATCACCGAGGCCGATGCCATCGAGATGCTGGCCCAGCACATCATTACGCGGCCCGTATTCGAAGTGCTCTTTGAAGGCCACCAATTCACGGCAGAGAACCCCGTTTCTCGTGCCATGCAGCGTGTGCTGGATGCCTTGAACGAAGCCAATCTCGACAAGGAATCCCGCGATCTTGAAAAGTTCTACGCCAGCGTGCAGATGCGCGCCTCCGGCATCACCGACCCTGCCGCCAAACAGCGCCTTGTCGTCGAGCTGTATGACAAGTTTTTCCGCCGTGCATTCCCGCGCACGACCGAAAAGCTCGGCATTGTCTATACGCCCGTCGAAATCGTGGACTTCATCATCGCGTCCGTAGAAGAGGTCTTGCGGAGCGAATTCGGCCAGACCCTTGGCAGTGAAGGCGTGCACATCATTGACCCCTTCACCGGAACCGGCACGTTCATCACACGGCTGCTACAGTCGGGGCTGATTTCGGAAGGCGACCTGGAGCGCAAGTACCGCCGCGAGATTCACGCCAACGAGATCGTCTTGCTGGCTTATTACATCGCCGCGATCAACATCGAAGCGGTCTATCATGGCCTCTCGGGCGGAGAGTATCTGCCGTTCGAGGGCATCTGCCTGACCGATACCTTCCAGATGTATGAAAGCGACGATCTGATCTCGCACTATATGCCGGACAACTCCGAGCGCAGGAAACGCCAGAAGGCGCTCGACATTCAGGTGGTTCTTGGCAATCCCCCGTATTCAGGCCAACAGGGCAGCGAGAACGAAAACAACAAGAACACCGTCTATCCGGGATTGGATGCGCGAATCCGCGACAGCTACGCTGCCGCTTCCAGCTCCAAGCTGGCAAAAAGCAACTACGATTCCTATGTGCGCGCAATTCGCTGGGCGTCAGACCGCATTAAGGATGCCGGTGTCGTGGCCTTCGTCACCAACGGCTCCTTTATTGACGCCAAGAATATGGATGGATTGCGAAAATCGCTTTGTAATGAATTCACGAGCCTTTACGTGTTTGACTTGCGGGGCGACCAGCGCACCTCCGGGGAAGCATCGAAGCGCGAAGGCGGCAAGGTCTTTGGTTCCGGCTCCAGAACCCCTGTCGCCATTACGCTCTTGGTAAAAAATCCCGATTCTGAGCATTCAGGCGGTCTAAAATACTACGATATCGGCGACTATCTCACCCGCGAGGACAAACTCAAGATCATCTCCGAGTTTGGCTCCCTCGGGGCGATTAAATGGAAGCGAATAATCCCCAATGAGAATGGCGACTGGATCAACCAGCGTGACCCGCTCTTTCAAACCTTCTTGCCTATGGCCGAACGTGACTCGGAAGATGGGCACTCGCTCTTTACGTCTAATTCCTATGGCGTTGTGACGAACCGCGATCCGTGGGTCTATCACAGCTCGCGCGGACTATTGGAGGCCAATGTTCGCGAGCTCATAAAAGCATTCAACGAAGAAGCCATCAAATATCAGGAGGCTTGCGATGGGCTGGCCAAAGATTCCTGGCCGCCCCTTGAGGACATCGTTTCCAGTGACCCGAAGCGTATAAGCTGGTCGCGTGCGCTGAAAAAAGATGCCGAGCGGGGCAAGCTCATAGAGTTCGATGCGACGAACATCGTGGATGCCGCGCACCGGCCCTTCGGGAGGCAATTCATGTATTTTGACCGCCGCTTGAACGAAATGGTGAATCTCACCAAACGCATGTTCCCGGCTGAGGGCTATGAGAACATGGTGATTTCCTGCACCGGCGTGACCGACCGAAAGGGCTTCTCATGCCTGGTCACGAACCGCGTTCCCAGCATGCATCTGACCGATACCGGCATGTGCTATCCGCTCTACTACTATGAGCCGCGCGAGGACAATGCCGACCTCTTTGATGCAGGAAGCGATGATCCCTTCGTCCGGCGGGACGGCATCACCGACTGGTCGCTGGAAACGTTCCGCCAGCATTATGGTGATGCAGGCATCACCAAAGAAGATATCTTCTGGTACAGCTACGCGGTGCTGCACGCGCCGGACTACCGGGCGCGGTTCAATGCCGATCTCCAGAAAGTCCACCCGCGCATACCGCTCGCCCCCGATTTTCGTAGCTACAGCGATGCAGGCCGCGCGCTCGGCGAGCTGCACCTGAATTTTGACAGCGTGGAGCTATACCCCGTTACGATTAAACAAGGCGATCTGCGACTTGCGCGGATTGACGACCCGGAGAGCTTCTACCGCGTCTCCCGGATGAAGTTCGGCGGCAAACGTGGAGAGCTGGATAAATCCACTGTCGTGTATAACGCCAACATCACCATGCAGGATATCCCCCTGGAGGCGTACGACTACGTGGTAAACGGAAAATCGGCGCTCGAATGGGTCATGGAGCGCCAGGGCCTTCTCTCGGACAAGCCGAGCGGCATCGTCAACGATACAAATCTCTATGCCCGAGAGACGCTGGGCAATCCGGCATATCCGCTGGAGCTGTTCCAGCGGGTGATCACGGTGAGCCTTCGCACTGTGGAGATTATACGGGGGCTTCCCGGATTAGGTGATAGCGCGGAGGCGTAAGTTGGAAATAGCGTCAAATTTTCTTTGCCTCATCATGGATATCTGGCGTCCTGCAACCAATTTTAGAGAATAGCGGATTTGACTGAAATCCTTAAAAGCATAGAGCCGAAATCGGCAAACATTGTGCCAACGGCGGCGCAGGTGGCACATGGCGTACCTATTCCGCCCGTCAGCCTTCTCCCCGTGCTTTCCGAGGATGATTGGGAGCAGTTCACCCATGAATGGCTCTGGTTTTATAAGAACGATGGCACATATCATGACGTGAATAAATATTCCGGCTCAGGCGATATGGGGCTCGATCTTGTCGCCTTCTCATCTGACAAAAACTTTGACGAGCCTTGGGACAGCTACCAATGCAAACACTATGATCACGCCCTTTATCCGGGCGACATCTACGGTGAAGTTGCCAAAGTTATCTATCATTCATTCATGCGGACACCACCTTTCAATCAGAAAGAGCGGGTGCCGCGCAAGCACGTCTTCGTCTGCCCTCATGGTGTTGGCATATCCGTTGGGAGACTTCTCAAAGACCCGAAGCGATTCAAAGAAGAAATCCGGGCGCATTGGGAGAAGGATTGCGTCCCGAAGATCGCGAAAGGTCTGGTTGCGCCGCTGGAGGGCGACCTTCTCACCTATTTCGAAGCCTTCAACTTCACCATTTTCGAAGATATCGCCGCAGTTGATCTGATCGCGACCCATAGCAAGACTCCGTTTCATGCGCCACGTTTTGGCGGGGGCCTTCCTCCGAAGGGTCCGGCCGCAGCGCCGCCATCGGAGCCGACTGCGCAGGAGAGCAACTACCTGCAAAAGCTGATGGACGCTTACAGCGACCATCTGGGCTGTAATGTCGGAACGCCGGATAAGCTGGATGACGCCCTCGGCAGACATTATGACCGGCAGCGCGTGCTGTTCTACAGTGCAGAATCGCTACGCAATTTTGCCAGAGACAGGACGCCGCCAGAGACGTTCGAGTCCCTGCAAAATGATATCTATCACGGTGTGATCGACATCTGTGACAACGATCATCCGAACGGCCTTGCACGTTTGAAGGCGGCGGTCATCGCGGCTGGCCAGGTGAGCGCTGGCGGGAACGCGCTCTATGCTGTTTCTGCGGTCGCGGACCGGCAGGGAATCTGTCATCAACTGGCCAACGATGACCGGCTGACCTGGGTGGTGAAGAAGCCATGAGCGTGTCCCATACATCGCCGTTCAA
Source organism: Sphingomonadaceae bacterium (assembly GCA_047975785.1). Classification (GTDB taxonomy): domain Bacteria; phylum Pseudomonadota; class Alphaproteobacteria; order Sphingomonadales; family Sphingomonadaceae; genus JACXVD01. The sequence continues at coordinate 7,798 of JBKEEC010000264.1, forward strand.
CAGCGCGCTCGAAACCGGCATTCGCACGCTCACGGTGCTTGTGGCCTCGTTTCCGCGTGCCCATGATCTAAGCAGGCTCGTCCAATACGACTATCTGGTTGTGCATTCCGAAGATGCCGATGGACCGCCGAGCCTTCATCCGCCACTGCCGCTCCGAACCGGCGAGCTACTTGTCCGGCGCGGATTAGTGGAAGCAGGATTGCGGTTGCTCATGAGCCGCAATCTGGCATCCCGCTCACTCGGTCAGGACGGTGTGCGCTACCGGGCGGAGGAAGCCGCCGGAGCATTTATCGACAATCTCACAGCGCCATATCTTCATGAGCTGCGGCAGCGCGCCGAATGGGTTGCCACAACCTTTGATCCGTTGGATGACGGTGATTTGAATGCTCTGGTAAAACGCTTCTTCTCTGCATGGACAACGGAGTTTCAGCCCATCGATATCGGTAAACAGGAGGAACTCTTTTGAATGAGTGATCTCCTGATCCGATACCTGGCTTACTTTGGCCCTGACCGCGCTCCCGCGACACTGAAATTCGAGCCGGGCTTGAATGTCGTATGCGGCGCGTCGGAAACTGGGAAATCCTTCATTGCCGAGAGTATTGATTTCATGCTCGGGCAGGAGAACCCCGTGCGTGATATCCCGGAGCGTGCAGGATATGATCGCACCCGCTTGGTGATCGAAAGCGACGGGTATCCGCCGCTGTCTCTCGATAGAAGCGTCGAGGGCGGAAATTTTCGCGCCTATGAAGAGGTGCTTTTCGAGGAAAACCCCTCTGGCGAAGCACGCACCATTCGTTGGAAGCATGCCGCGTCACGCACCGATACGTTGTCTTATGAGCTATTAAGCCGCATTGGCTATGCGGGATGCGTGCTTCGGAGGAATGCTGCCGGAGCTACGCGCACTTTGAGCTTCCGTGATCTGGCTCGCCTCTGCGTCGTCACGGAAGAAGAAATCCAGCGCCGAACCTCGCCGGTTCTGTCCGGGCAATGGGTGGCATCGACAGCCGAGTACGCCGCCTTCAAGCTGATGTTGACCGGCAGTGATGACCGCGCTCTCGTTTCGACCAACGACAGTCCGGCGCGGCGTGATCGCGATAGCGGCAAGATCGAACTTCTCGATCAAATGATTGGCGAGCTACAAGCAGAGCTGGATGAAGAAGGTATTGATGAAGACGAACTCACGGAACAACAGGAAAAGCTGGAAGCCACAATTGAGGCACGTACGCAAGCTCTAAGCGCTGTGCAACGAGAATTCTCGACTCTGATGGGCTCGCGCGCGGAAGCTGCAAAAGAGCTGAAAAGATCCAAAGCAAGAATGCTCGAAATATCCGAGCTTGTGGACCGTTTCACACTTTTGGACCGTCATTATGAAAGCGATTTGAACCGGCTCCAGGCCATTCATGAATCCGGCACACTCTTTGTCCATCTGGAAACCAAGCCTTGCCCGCTATGCGGCGCACTTCCCGGCGATCAGCATCTGGAGAGCGATTGTGATGGGAATACCGAAGCCGTCGTTCTCGCGGCCAATGCCGAAATCGAGAAGATTCGTAAATTACGGGCGGAGCTCTCGGATACACTGGAGACGCTGAGAGCGGAATCTTTCGGCCTGGAAGAGGGCCTGCCCGCTCTTCAAAGCCAGTATGACGAGATTGACACCGAACTCGGGGAAGTCGCATCACCGGCTGTTTCACAGGAGCGCGCTTCCTACAACGAGTTGATGACAGAGCTTGGGGCAGTCAGGTCATCACTAGACAAGATCGCCCGCCTTGAAGGATTGGTACAGCGCCGTTCTGATTTGGATAGCGAAAATGGCACCGATGACGGTGCAACTCAGGCAACCAAGACGCAGATATCCACATCTGTTCTGGATGAGTTTGCACAAGAGATACAGCAAATATTAGAGGATTGGGACTATCCCGATGCATCGCGGGTGTTCTTTGATGAAGCGAAGAAAGACATTCAGATTTCCGGCAAGGAGCGCGGCAGCACGGGAAAGGGTTTACGCGCAATTACACATGCCGCCTTCACGATTGGACTTATGCAGTTTTGCCGGGATCGAAATCTCCCGCACCCTGGCTTTGTCGTTCTAGATTCCCCTCTGCTTGCCTATTGGAAGCCCGAAGGAGATGCGGACGATTTGCGCGGCTCCGATCTCAAGGAAAAGTTCTATAGGTATCTTTTGGGCATCTCGAAAGAAAGCCAGGTTATCATTATCGAGAATGAGCACCCCCCGGAGTTTGTAGAGAAAGAAGCACCTGTTACGGTGTTTACGAGAAACCCGGATGTGGGCCGGTATGGATTCTTCCCGCAGCGATAGTTCTGTTGGTTTTGCGTTTTTTGCGCACCCCGCCTGGGCGGGGCCGGGCTGTCGGTAAACCCGAGCCTGTAGTCTCGGCCCAAGGCTTCCATCCCTTGCGCTTTTGTCGAGGCGCTTGATGCGCCCCTTGCGGACGAGCGCGGCTCTATAGGAGCCGCGCGTTTCCTTTTCATTTCCAGGGCCTGACGGCCCATCACCCGTCAAGACCAAGCCCGCAGCAAGCTTCGGGCGAAGGCCATGGGCCGTGGCTCGGCTTCGCCTGCGCCCGCACCACCCATCATGGCCTTCGGTCTGGACCGTCTCCCCCCTTCTCTTCGCCAGAGGGGCAGATCGGTTGCATGCGCAACCGATAACAGGAGGAAAAAGGAAATGAAACAAGACGTTTATCAGAAAGTGACAGACAAGATCATTGCCGATCTGGAGCAAGGCGAACTGACTTGGCTCAAGCCGTGGAACAGCGGGAATCTGGAAGGGAAGATCACCAAGCCGCTACGGCACAACGGTATGCCCTATAACGGTATCAATGTGCTGATGCTCTGGGGCGCGAGCGTGGAGGCGGGTTATCTCTCCCCGTACTGGATGACCTTCAAGCAGGCGAAGGAGCTGGGCGCGCATGTCAAGAAGGGCGAGCGCGGCAATCTGGTGGTCTATGCCAACACCATCACGAAGACCGAAGAGCAGGACGATGGGAGCGAGGAAGAGCGCAAAATCCCCTTTATGAAGGGATACAGCGTCTTCAATGTCGAGCAGATCGAAGGCTTGCCCGAGCACTACTACGCCAAGCCCGAGGCGATCATTGATCCCGCCTTGCGGATCGAGCACGCGGAACAGTTTTTCGGGAACACTGGCGCGGACATCCGCCACGGCGGGAACAGCGCCCATTACAGCGGCGGCAGCGATCATGTGCAGATGCCAGCTTTCGAGACGTTCCGCAGCCCTGAAAGCTACTATGCCACCCTTGCCCACGAGCTGACTCACTGGACGAAGCACAAGAGCCGCCTTGATCGGGATTTCGGCCGCAAGCGCTGGGGCGATGAAGGCTATGCCCGTGAAGAGCTGGTCGCCGAGCTGGGCGCGGCGTTTCTCTGCGCCGATCTGGAGCTGACCCCCGAGCCGGGCATGGATCATGCCGCCTATATCCAAAGCTGGCTCAAGGTCTTGAAGGAAGACAAGCGCGCGATCTTCGCCGCCGCCGCCCACGCGCAGCGTGCCGCCGATTTCTTGCACGGTCTCCAGCCCCTCACCGAGGACGAACAGGCAGAAGGAGTCGCCGCGTAAGCGGCGGCTCCCCCGCATGGGGAGGGCACGACATGGAAACACACAAGATCACATGGCGCGGCATTGAGCTAAGCATTACATTCACGCCCGACAAGTTCGGCTTGGTCGATCATATCGAGATCGAAACCAAAGGCCGCGCGCCGTTGCCCGTCACCGAGACGGGCTACCGATCACACTTCATTCCGGTTGGCACGGTGGCCGAATATGGCGGCGCGGTCGAATTCGTCACCGCTTGGCTGGAGCATGAGGCGAGCCGCACAGGCTGGAGCGGCGCGCAGCTATCTTTGTTTTGATGGAGCGGAAAATTTTGCGGCTGGCCTTACGGCCAGCCGCGGAGTTGTTGTATAACGCCTAGCGTAAATTAAGGTTGGATAGGGATCGCCAGGTGGGAAAACTTATTATAGCAAATTAATTCCGAGAAAATCAACATAAATAATACTTTAAATCTTGCGGATGAAAGATTCACAGCCATCTATCGCGTCGGCGGGCGGTCCGTCGAGTCATTATCAATATCCTGCAACGCGCGCAGCGCCTTTTCATACTCGCCCATCTGTCTATCGTAGAGGCTTTCTCCCAAGTATCGCAAGTGCTCCTTCAATACTCTGCGGCGCTCACCAATTTCGCTCTTTGTCAGAGACATTTCCATCCCATGGCAGAATTTCCCCGATCCGCGAAAAGTCGCCATCGCTCCATCTATCAAACATGTATACTGAAACACCATAAACTCGCCCTCCTTAGCCTCACCATATCTAATTATTGTAGATGCGATGCGCCCATAGTGCAAATTTTGAAGCTAAATTGCCGGCAGGACAATCTTACGGTTTTGCGTCAGCTAGATAGTTTAGCTTGACTTACACAATGTAGCCCATGCTAAACATTGTATATTAATTAATTACAGGAGATTTAAATGGCAGGCTTTGGAGCAAATGAGATCGTATATGGTGCTTTGGGTGCATGGGCTGGAACCGCATTGGCAGGTCCAGTCGGCGCAAAAATCGGAATGGAAATTGGTGCCGTGTTTGCGGCAGCGTCAGGTGCCATTCTGGGAGCCGGACTCGCTGATGATGTCGTATCTGAAACCAGCTTCGATCTGGAGTGAAGTTTCGCACGCCGACCCCATCAAGGGCGGGGGAGCGGCAGTGCCCTCTTATGATCAACCCTCGGGGAACAGGCCTGGCATCCACCGCTCCGCAAACTTCGCGGGGAATGCCAGATACAGCGGGGCGCGGCTGTTCTCCGAACGGATCGCACCCGCCTTGAGCAAGGCCGAGGTGATGCGCCGCGCCGCGCGGTCGCTCATGCCGAGCATGTCGTCAACCTCACCGCGCTCCAGCACGCCGCGATAGAGAATGGCCTTGAGGACGATATCGGATTTCGGTGGCAGCGCACCCGCCCGCATCTCTTCCTCCGTCCAGATCATGATCCGGTCGCGCAGGCGATCCGCCTGCATCAGCGAGCCCATGAACTCCACCTGATCGATGCAGATGCGCAAGAAGAATTCGGCGAAGGACGCCAGCGCGGCTTCGCTGAGATTGCCGCGCCCGTCCATGTCACCGCGACGCGGCCCGTCGCAGGCCTCCAGATGCGCCATGTAATCTTTCTCACGCCGCGCAAGGCCGCGCGCGACAGACCAGAGCCCGCGCGTATCCAGCGCGCGCCGCAGCATCGCATAGGACATCAGGCGGGCAACGCGGCCATTGCCGTCCAGAAACGGGTGAACCCAAAGAAGGCGGTGATGGGCGCAGGCGGCGGCAAGGATGGCCTCTGTCCGGCCCGCACGCGCATAGGCTTGGTGCAGTCTATCCAGAAACCGGGGCACCGCGCCGGGGCTGACCGCGACATGGCGTCCGACCTCGACATACTGCGTGCGGAGCGCGCCGGGCACGACCGGCAGGCGCTCGCCCGTCTTCGGGTCTTCCACGAAGAGCAGGTCTTCGGGCAGTAGTTCGCAGAAGCGGCGGTGCAACTTGGCGATCATGGCGGGGGCGGTCGGCGGCTCTTCCATGCCGTCCTCATCGATCCATTTCTGGACGGTGATATGCGCTTTCGCCTCAAGCTGGAGATCGCGCTTCTTCGGATCGGCGCTGTAGTCCCCGGCAAGCGCGCGTTCGATATCAATGGGATGCGTGTTATGGCCTTCGATCAGGTTCGAATAGTAGCAGTTCATCGAGCGCACGAGATCGGCCAGCGCGCTGGCAATCGAGTCGGGCAGACTGGCGCGGAAGGCAGCGGACTTCTCTGCCAGCTCCAGGGCGAGATCGTTCAGCGCCCCCCTGCGCGGGGAGCCTTCCGCCACCATCAGCGGCTCGAATAGTGCTATGCTCTCGCCATCGTCGCGCGCCATGGCGCCACCTGCTTTCTGTCCGGTTTCGTGGCCGGACTTTTGTCTCCATAGAGTTACACAATATCATATAGTTGAGCGAAACGGAAGCAATGTGAATGCCGCATATCTGGCCGCTTCGTTGGCCGGTTTCAAGGCCGCTTGTCCAGGAAGCCGATTGTCAAGGAAGCGGTGATCTTCGCCGTCCGTGCGCACTGCCCACTATTCTGCTGCACGGTTTGCTGCCGATGTTAGAGAATGAGCAAGTCGATGGCGGTGCGGCTGCGTGGGCGGCAGCAGCCAAAGATAAGAATTGGCTCTAGGCAAGTTGCGCTGCGTGTGCCAGCCTAGCATTGTCGGCTGCCATGCGACGGCTACGCCAAATGAGTATTGCGGATAACGCGGTTACCTTTTGGGATCATGCCGTATTGGAGAGTAGATGCCACGTCTAAGCAACGAGATCATTGATGACCTTCTACCTGAGCGGACGCCGCCATTTCTGGTTCCTCCTGGAATGCAAGAGGGGCAGATCTTAGACCTAATTGGAAGCGCCCAAACGGAGCGAGAGCAACATATCGCCATTTGGCTAACATTTTTTCAATCTGCAATTGAGACTGACTGGCCAGGCTCCCAGTATGGGGGGTTCCAATATGCTACCTACGGCTTCATCCCGGTCTCCGAAACGGGGCAACGTTTCTTTGGCTCTCGGCACCCCTTCGTATTCGGCGCCTCAATAGAAATTGAAGAGTCTTTCAATCTGCCAACGCAAGAGTATGCGACTGGCGCTGCGGAAGGTGTTGAGTTATCCATCGTCATTAATCGACGCAGTGCGGAGCTGCATTCCAGCACCGTCACGGGATTGAAAGGGCCGGGTACAGTCGCGTGCTGGGCAAAATCTAACAAAACCAATATCGCCCCATCAGAAGGTATCCTAACGGCAAATCATGTCGTCGAAGCTGAGAAGATCGGTCAATCTGTCTCGTGCACTCTGCCCGGTGTTTGGCACCTCGCAGATCGAGGTGGATGTAAAATTGATGCCGCACTAGTAGTAAATAATCAACAAGGCATTCCGGCTACCTGTGCTCCCTTAAATGTCGAAAGACTGCCGATTGCAGGAACCGACGTTGAATTCACCGGCGCACAGTCTAGCCAGCCCATATCAGCGAAAGTCACCCATAGTTTCGTTCACCCGTCGCTGCTCACGACTCGTCACCCAATGAGAATATTCCTCGACGACTATGGTTTAGGCGGTGACAGCGGCGCGCTTGTGGAGATGGCCTCTAATGGGAACGGCGCCGGTATTTATATGGGAAGGAACCCCATAGACGGTGGCCATGATTATGAAGGCGTTGCCCAAGCGTTAGCTCAAGCTGTCCACCAACTCATGCTATCAGTTTACGGATGAAAGGAGACGACAATGGCTGAAGAGATCACACTCATTGTTCCCGCACCGGCCAGTTCTGGCGAGCCAGGAGATGACTTTGAAGAACAGGTCGGCGGCAGGGCGATTAAGGTCTCAATGGACAAAGTGAGGGAGGGGCTCGACAGCATTAAAGACGAGCTAGAAACTCTTGTTGAGACGATCAAGCAGAAGACTTCTGGCTCTTTGGAGCCGGAAAGCGTTGCCGTAGGCCTTACCGTTACTGCATCAGGAGGTATCGGCTTTGCGACGCTGGGTGGTGCGGTAACCCTACAACTGACATTCAAGCTCTGAGCGCATATGCTTTTAGCTGCCATTAAGGAGCGGGATTGAAATTCGTCGTTGGGGGCGGGAATGTGCGGTCGTCGATTGTGCGCCCATCGGCATAATAGCCTGAGTCAACATAGGCCTTGCCTTTCACGACGACACGGCCTGCGATCTCGGCCCAACCAGTAACACATGCGTCCTCCTCTACCACAGCGTTTTCCCATACGCATGATTGAGGAAAGACCCAAGCTCCACCTTCCTGGGAGAGATTGACATAGCCGCCTATGTATCCTCCTAGTTCTCCTGCCTTTACAGTGCGCCAATTTGCTGCAAAGTCCTTCAATGCGCGTATCTGAAATAGTGTAACGGTTTGGTCTGAGTCGGGTGAGCAGGTTTCACTGGTTAGTATTTCGTATTTGGTCATGCCTTAAATCTTTCATTAAATTAGTGATATTGGCACGCTTTTGGGCGCCGTCTCCAGCTTTGTTAAATGTTATCCACAATATATTATGATCGATATCTGAATATAAATGGACCTGTCTTTATTTCCGGAAGGTCAAAATTTTGCAAAACTGCAATTTCCACAGCGGACAGGCACCTGCCCCAATTCTATGAGAAAAAGTGCGGCTGGCCGAACGGCCAGCCGCCAGACGGTTAAAGACCTGGCGTGCGCGTCGCCAGTTCATCTTCGATGTTGCGCATCGATTGGAGCGCGTTGCGGCGCTCTTGCGATCCGCGCGGGGCGGCGGCGAAGGCGTTGAACGCCTCGGCCAAGAGGCCGTGCAATTCTGCCGTGCTGCGGGATGCCGCTTCAAAACGTGAGACGAGTGTCATCTCATCCTCCTTTTGCTTCAAGGAGGCCCCGAACCACTCAGGGCCTTTCGGCCCCGCACAATCATCATTGGCCCATGGAAGGCCTGATGGTTCGGGAGGTGAACTTGATCCTGCAAACAGGTGGATGCGCATGGCGCGCTTCGCTAACCGTTTGATACGGTGATCTTCGCAACTCTGGCGGGATTGATCGGAATGTCGGGAGAGGTCTAGCTACAGCGTTTGTCCGCCCCCGTGCACCCAGGAGAGGCGACTTGTTCCAAAGGCGCAATTATCGGTCTGAGAACGGATGCACATCCGTCTCGCGTCGGCACATGGCGTCAGGATAGCCGCTTCTTTCGATAACCGTGCTGGTGAACTTCCTTTGCTCATCGCTGGCTTGCCGCAAAGAGCCCTTAATCCCTGGCCGAAGCGGATCGACCTTCAATGTCCTGCCCGCTCCAAGGTGCCGTGTTGAACATGAAAGCCGATCCTTTGCTTCGGCCAATCGGGAGGGCGTTAGCAAGCCAACGACAAGCAAAGGAGAAACATCATGGCACGCGAAAAAACCAACCAGAACCTGCCCCTGAATGCGCCCGACTATCTGGCGTGGCACGTCACCCAGAAAGGCGACAAGGCCTATTGGAACAAGGTGGGAGCCGCATGGATGCACAAGGACGGGCGGGGCTACACGCTCCAGCTTGAGACCTGTCCGATCAATGGCCGCATCGTCCTGCGCCTGCCGCCGGAAGATGCCCCCGAAACTGCAAACGACGCGGGGCGCGCATGAGCGCCCCCATCACCTTGCAGGAGTTCCACGTTGATCCTGCCCGTCTTGCGTCCGGCACATGGTGCCACACGCGAGACCGCCAGATCGGTGAAGGCGATATCAGCGCCTCGTACAGCGCCGACAAGATCGGGCTGGAGGGCCGTGTCCGCTCACCCTTCAAATGGCAAAATGCCCTTTGGGTATCGGTCGGCGGTACGCCCAAAGGTGACTACCGCGCCGTGCAAGCCTACCGCATCATAGAGCGCAGGTTCTTTGACGGCACCCCGATCACCTATCAGGAAAGCGTCTCAGTCCCTAAACCTCTGGAGGGCTTCTATCACGGCATGACCGTGAAATGGGGCAAGCTGGATTGCGTTCTGATCGGCCCTGCCAGCCACTTTCTTCCATCGGAAGAAAAGGCCGCGCCCGAGCAGGCCAATATGTTTGATCTATTTTGAAAAATCAGGAGCCTTCATCCGAAGGCTCCAACTTTGCGAGCTTATCGGATAACGCCTGCAACTCGACAATGAATCGGTCGAGTTGGTCTTTCGAAAGTGTCGTGCCGTAATATCCATCGCAGAGTTCGCATATCCGCACGCCTTTATGTGTCAGCGCGATATCAATGACCGACGCACCCTTTTCACCAAGGCATTCGATGATCGACCCAAATTCCTCTTCCACTTTCGCGTGATGCCAATCGTAGTGCCCGGACATATTTGTTGTCATGCATCTTCCTTCCTGCTTGCCGCCCATCGTAACACTGAGGCCGTGTTCAGGCGTAGCCCCGACGCCGCTCCATCCACATCATTCTTGGCAGTATCGATCCCTCTGCCATCATCTCTGGCACATCGCAGTCTCGAATGCCCCAACGCCTTTACGTCCTTTCGTTCCGGCTTCGTCCTTCCAGCAGATTTGCCGCTAACCCTGGCATGGCCGACTTGCCGGTCAATGGGCCGCCCGCACCAGCGGCTTCGCCGCCCGTGTTGCCCATGACCGCCTGCGCTTACGCCCCTGCCGTTTCGGGCGCGTCCATCAGGACGAAACCCATGAAATGAAAGGAGAAAGCAATGGGACTAGATATGTATGCGATGATTTCAGATGAGAGCTTCGACCGCGAGGTCGATTTCAAGCCCGGTCAGGATGTGGGGGAGTTGCACTACTGGCGCAAGCATCCCAACCTGCACGGCTGGATGAGAACGCTTTACTTCGAGAAGGGCGGCGAGCAGCCGGATTTCAACTGCACGCCCGTCACCTTGACCGAGACTGACCTCAGCAGGTTGGAAGCCGACATCAATGCCGGAAACCTGCCACCAACCGAAGGCTTCTTCTTCGGCGCGTCCGATGGATCGGAGTCCGAAGACGATCTGGCCTTCGTTGCCAAGGCGCGTGAAGCCATCGCCGATGGTGATACCGTCTTCTACTACGCCTGGTGGTAATCGACCTTTGAGCGCCGCCCGGCCTCGGGCGGCGCTTCAATGCACACTTCGCCGCTGGCGATAGTGCCTGAGCAGAGCAAAGAGAGCATCCGCGTATGGGCTTTGCAAGAATGCATCGCCATTCTTCGCCAATAGCACCACGGAATATATTCGGTCCACGTAGGAAGCGCGCACGACCTCATTGCCTTCATTCATGACGCGCACGCTTAGAATAATAAGCCGCTGAATTAAATGCTGGCCGTAGTGCTTCTTTGCGGCAGATACTTTGCGCCAGAACTCGTCCATGACCCGTTCTTTGAGACGGCGTTCAATATCTTCATCATCTTTGGCCATCGGTCTATTCCGGCACGTGATCTTCATCATCAAACCAGTCATCGCGTTTTGCGCGGGGCTTGAACTCGGGCACCAGCACGTCCGGCTTTTGCTTATGCCGAGCATGGGTCAGGCGGATGGCAAGGCGCACCGTATCCTCCGCCGCCAGATGAAAATGCTGCCGCAGCTCATCGAGCAAGCAGGCATGCGCCTCGTCAAGATTGAGCATAAGTGTATGTCGCATAATAGTTTCCTTTCAAATGCTAGAGGTTGAAATCAGGGCCGTTATCCCGTGAGCGGCCTCGCTCGCGGCTCTTGTCTTTCTTCGGCGTCTCGGGCTGCTTGGCGAGGTCGGCATTGACCTTGGCCGTCGCAGCATGGCCGCGCTCCATCATCAGATAGGCTGATAGCTCGTTGTGCAGGTCCGCGATGTCCTTGCTGCGCTTGTCCTTCATCTGCTTGATGGCACGCTGGAGTTGCTGGCGCTCATCGAGCTGGCGGGCGACCAAATCATCCCGCTCGGCCTGATCGCGCACGTAGCTGTGCCAGGTCTCCATCTCGTTCTGCGTTCTGATCTTCGAGTATTTTCCCGTGATCCGGCTCCACAGGCCGCCAATGCCTTTCGGCAGGCGCGCAGCTCTTGCCGCCGTCTCCTTGTCCCAGCGGACGCGCTGCGCATCGTCCAGAGACTTGCGATCCACGCGATGACGCTCGACCATCTGGGCACGCTTGAACTCGATAGCCGGGTGCTTCTGGAAGTACGTCTTATTGATTTCGAGGGCGTATTTGTGGAGTTGCCCGCCCATTGCCCGCGCGATCTCCGCGCGGCGTTCCTGCACGCCGGGCAGCTTGACTGCATCCGGCATGCGGGCCGCGACATCTTTGGCCTTCACGCCCGACCAGCGGGCGAGCGCGTAAATCTCACCCTGATAATCGACGGCGACGACGCCGCGACGATCACCGCGCGCGAGGTAGAAGCCTTTCTCTTCCAAGGCAGACTGGAGGCTTTCCGCGTTGTCGGAGGACTGCCATGCCTGCCTGAACATCGCCTTGACAAGCCGGGCGTCGGCCATCGCACGCTTGGCCTGCTGCCATTCGGCGCGCGTGAAGTTCAGCGGGTTCCGCAAGGTCTGATCGACAATGCCCTTCGGCATGTCCCAGCCATGCTGGAGATACAGCTCTTTCGAGACTTCCATGAGACGGCGCTTGAAGAACGGCAGGTTCTTCGCCGTCATCCTCTCGGCGTCGATCCGCGACCAGACGGCATGAGCGTGCCGCCTGCCTTCCTTTTCATGGAAAACGATAGCACGCGGATGCCCGTCCAGGCCGAGCTTTTGCTCGACCATATCAATGGCCGTCTCGAAAGTAGCGGCATCGACCCGCTCCCCCTGCGGCGGATTCAGGCTGAGGGAGAACAGATGCTGCTGGCAGCGCGTGCCCTTGGCAACGGCCTGAGCTTCCAGAAGCGCGTCGAGAAGCTGCTCGTCGGAGACGAAACCCCGCAACTCGTGCAGCTCGACATGCTCATTGTCGCGGGTGTTCATCAGGTGACGGGCGAGCCTGGCGGCGTTGCCGCGCTGAGAG
>JBKEEC010000265.1:0-3996 GCA_047975785.1 Sphingomonadaceae bacterium
CGTCTACAATAAGGATGTTTTTAACGATTTTGCTGCCCCGAAAGGGGCAGAGGATCAGCAACTCTGGCTGGAAGAGGGCAAGCCTATGCTGTTTGCCTCCAATAGCAAGGGCATCGCACTGGATAGTGATAATCTGCGTCTGAAAGTTGTTGATGTGGTTGATGGAAACTGGGAGGCAGCAGGTGTCATCATCCATGATGTAACCAATCGCTCAATCGCTCATATGCTGGTTGAGCTGCCTTTTGGCCCTTTCCCCATGGCCCTTGGTGTCCTGTATAATGATCCGCATCCCACATTTGAAAGTGGTGTGGCGGCCGAACGCGAAATGGCAATCAGCGGCAAGGATGCCAATCTGGATAAATTGCTTGCCAGTGGCCAGACATGGACAGTTGAATGATCATGTCGGGGATTTTCCTGACCTTTCAGGGATAAATCTGATCACGAGTCATTCCGTAAATGTGCTATAGGATGATCTGGCTGAAAGCCAGAGAGTCGCGCCTACTTCCATGCGCATGAAGCTTGTACATCAGTCATTACGGGCGGTTTGCGGTATTTTTTTGATGACTTGACTGCGCATTCCAATTGAAATATTATAATAATATTGTGAAATAATGCGTCTCCGATTCAGCCCATATTCTGCTATGTCGGGGATTCTTCGAGAGAGGATGCTTCATGGATCAACATCCTGAAGATCACGGTCTGTATCCTGTCGGTTATCCGGGAGGGAACAAGCCCCAATTGTCTATCCATGTTCCTGAGCCGCTTTTCCGACCAGGAGACAAGGTTGATTTTTCGCATTTGCAAGTCAGCGAGGCGGGCGAGCAGGCACGTCCGGATGAGCAATGCCCGGCCACTGAAACCAACCCGCTGACAACAGATCTCATCCGGGTTCTGGGTGATGACAACCAGGCTTGTGGCCCCTGGAATCCACGACTAGATCCTGAGACCTTGAGGATTATGCTGCGCAATATGGCTCTGGTTCGTGCATTTGATGAGCGGATGTATCGCGGCCAGCGTCAGGGTAAAACCAGCTTTTACATGAAAAGCACAGGCGAGGAAGCAACATCGGTTGCTACCGCAATGGCTCTGGCAAGCGATGACATGGTTTTTCCCAGCTATCGCCAGCAGGGCATTCTGATTGCGCGGGGGTACCCTCTGGTCGAAATGATCAACCAGATCTATTCCAACCGGGGTGATCGTCTGAAAGGACGACAATTGCCTATCATGTATTCCAGCAAGGCATACAGTTTTTTCACGATCAGCGGCAATCTTGCTACCCAGCTGCCTCAGGCTGTTGGGTGGGCAATGGCCAGCGCCATCCGGCATGACAGCCGCATTGCCGCGGCCTGGGTAGGAGAAGGCTCTACCGCAGAAGGGGACTTTCACGCCGCCTGCACTTTTGCTGCAGTGTATAACGCGCCAGTCATACTTAATGTTGTAAATAATCAATGGGCTATATCCAGCTTCTCAGGATTTGCCGGATCAGAGCGCTCTACCTTTGCCGCCCGCGCTGTGGGGTATGGAATGGCCGGACTGCGGGTTGACGGTAATGATCCTCTGGCAGTTTTTGCAGCAGAACAATGGGCTGCCAATCGTGCCCGCTCCAATGCCGGTCCGACCCTGATAGAACATTTTACCTACCGTGCCGAAGGGCATTCAACATCAGATGACCCATCAGCATATCGCAGTGCCCAGGAACGTGAGGAATGGCCGCTGGGAGATCCTGTATCCAGGCTGAAGCGCCATCTGATTGAAATTGGAGAATGGTCGCCGGAGCAGCAGGAGCAAATGGACCTTTCCTGTGCAGAACAGGTCAAGGCAGCAACCAAGGATGCCGAGAAGAACGGCATCCTTGGCCACGGATTGCATCACCCGTTTCACACAATGTTCGAAGATGTATTCGAGGAATTGCCCTGGCATCTGGAAGAGCAGGCCAGTCAGGCCATCCGCGAGAGGAAAATCAAATGGCCAGATTAAGCGCGGATTCGACCGAGCGCGATGAGCCGGTTTCGCAGCTCGATGCTCCATCACGACCTCTCAACATGATTGAAGCCATAAATGATGCGCTGGATATCATGCTCAGTCGCGACCCGTCGGTTGTCATTTTTGGCGAGGATGTCGGTTATTTCGGTGGCGTATTTCGCGCAACGGCAGGCCTGCAGGAAAAATACGGCAAGACCCGCGTTTTTGATACGCCTATCAGTGAATGTGGAATTATCGGTGCGGCTGTTGGAATGGGGGCTTATGGTCTTCGCCCTGTGCCCGAAATCCAGTTTGCCGACTATATCTATCCGGGGCTGGATCAGCTTGTCAGTGAGGCGGCGCGATTGCGATACAGGTCAGCAGGGGATTTTATTGCCCCGATGACAGTGCGAACACCGTTTGGAGGCGGTATTTTTGGCGGACAGACTCACAGCCAGAGCCCTGAGGCACTGTTTACCCATGTTGCCGGGTTGAAAACGGTTATTCCTGCAACTCCGCATGATGCCAAAGGGCTGTTGATCGCAGCCATTGAAGATGATGACCCTGTCATCTTCTTTGAGCCGAAACGTATATATAATGGTCCGTTTGACGGCTATTATGATCGGCCTGTCCAGCCCTGGAAGAACCATCCGGACAGCAAGGTTCCCGAAGGCTATTACCGTATCCCGCTTGGTATGGCCCGCCATGTGCGTGAAGGTGAAGAAATGACCGTCCTCGCCTATGGCACCATGGTCCATGTCGCTGAGGCTGTCTGCCGCGAGAAAGGCGTGGATGCAGATATTCTTGATCTGCGGACGCTGATTCCACTCGATGTAGACGCTGTGGAAAAGTCAGTGGAAAAGACAGGGCGTTGTCTGGTGATACATGAAGCGACCCGCACATCCGGCTTTGGCGCCGAACTTGTTTCACTGGTGCAGGAGCGTTGTTTTTACCATCTCGAAGCACCTGTTGAACGTGTGACAGGTTTTGACACCCCCTATCCGCACAGTCTTGAGTGGGCGTATTTTCCGGGGCCAGTGCGCATCGGTGAAGCGATAGACAAACTTCTGGAGGCGTAAGAATAATGGGCCGCTACACATTCAATCTCCCCGATATTGGTGAAGGCATTGCCGAGGCAGAAATTGTCGAATGGCATGTAAAAATCGGAGACAGGATTGAGGAGGATGACCGCATTGCAGACATGATGACCGACAAGGCAACGGTGGAAATGGAAAGCCCGGTTGCCGGAACTGTCATAGCAACGGCCGGTGAAGCGGGAGATACAATCGCTATCGGCTCAATGCTGGTAGTCATTGAAACCGAAGGGGAAGACTCTGCCACCGGGATTGCGGCACCCCCTGTATCTGCCATGAGCCCTCCAGCTCCGGAACAAATTCCCACCGAACCCCCGGCCGCAGCAAAGCCCCGGACAGTTGAGCCTGAGCCGGTAGCCATTACCCAGCCTGCTCCTCAAGCCACCACCCCGCCTCCGACGGTAAGTGAACAGCCGCAGGAAGCGCATCGCAGCAAGGTTCTGGCAACGCCTGCCGTTCGTAAACGTGCTGCAGAGCTGGGTATTGATCTGGCGGATGTTAGGCCGGCAGAAGACGGGCGGATTCGTCATTCCGACCTGGATGCCTTTATCGCCTATGGGGCGGCACAGGGCTATGCCTCTGCGTCATCTGCGCGAGCAGATGAGACAATCAGGGTTATCGGACTTCGCCGCCGGATTGCAGAGAATATGCAGGCCGCCAAGCGTCATATTCCGCACTTTACCTTTGTTGAGGAATGTGATGTTACCGAACTGGAGCGTATCAGGGCACAGTTAAATGACGCCCGTGGTGAACGTCCGAAATTGACAATGCTTCCGCTGCTGATCACCGGAATATGCCGGACCTTGCCGGACTTTCCCATGATCAATGCCCGCTTTGATGATGAGGCAGGCGAAGTAACCCGTTACGGAAAAGTCCAGATGGGCATTGCCACGCAGACAGATGCCGGGCTTATGGTGCCGGTTATTCGCGATGCGCAAGC
>JBKEEC010000266.1:0-4358 GCA_047975785.1 Sphingomonadaceae bacterium
AATAGCAGAACATAGTCCAGCGTGGCCGCACCGGGAAGTTGATGGTAGGCCTTGCCACCCAGCTCGGTGATGTGGTTTCTCAGTGATTGCACATGCTCACGCAACGCCTGTTGCCTTGCCGCATCCGACTCTGCATTGAAAAAGCGCTCATAGGCCGTCAACGATACCTTGGCGTCAATAATGACATGGCGTCCGCCAGGAAGATTGACCAGGACATCAGGCTGGTAGCGGCGCCCAGTATCCGCGGACATGGCGACTTGTATCTGATATTCGTGGCCAACACGCAGCCCCGACTCTTCAAGAACGCGGGTTAACACCCGTTCTCCCCAATTGCCTTGCTGCTTACTGTCACCTTTGAGGGCCTTGGTCAATGCCGCCGCATCTGCGGACATCTGCTGATTCAAGGCAGCCAGCCGCTGCATCTCATATTGCAGACCAAGTCGCTGGCGGGTTTCTTCACTATGTTGCTCACCGAGTTGCTGGCGAAAATGTTCAATCTGGTTTTTGAGGGGGGAAAGCAGCAGATCCAAATTCTGCTGATTCAGTTCGCGAAAGCTGCCGGAGGTCTGCTCCAATAGTCGATTAGCCAGATTTTCGAATCGCTCGCTCAGGCGCAGCTCATCCTGTTGCTGTTGCTGTTGGCGCACCGCGGCGGCCTCACGCTCTGCGTGCAACAAGGTTTCATACTCTTTCAATCTGCCGTTCAGCTTCATCAACAGTGCCTGCTGTTGTTCGTACCGCAGATCCTGTTGCTGACACTCCTGTTCCGCCTGTTGTAACTGCGACGTCAGTAACTGAACTTGTTGTTCATGTAATCTTGCTGTGATTTCCCAGCGACGCGCTGTCCAGAACAATCCGCCGCTGATAACGATCAAAACGCCACTGGCCAACCAGCCGGCCCACTCCATAACCAACATGCCGCTGATGCCCTCTCTCACTCGTCAATCATGGATCCAGCAAATTCTCCATGCCCAACAACCCACACATGCGAGCCTTATCCTTGACCAGGTCCGCCAAGGTGAACTCGCCTAACACATCGAGAAAAGCCCGCATCGCCTTGCGCATGATGCCCTGAAAACGACAACTGCTGCTCAGCAGACAACCCTCGCGGTTGCAATCCAGCAGGCAGGTCACATTCTCCATATCAGAGACCACATCGCGGAGATTGATCTCCTCGCAGGCACGCGCCAACCGAATACCGCCGTGTTTACCGCGTACAGTTTCGATATAGCCCTTAACACCGAGTTGATGAACAATTTTCACAACATGATTGCGTGAAATGGCGAATTTTTCAGCCACCTCGGTAATCGTCGACAACCTCCGGTCGGGTTGCAATGCCAAATACGTCAAAGTCCGCAACGCATAATCGGTAAACAGGGTCAGTTGCATGATGGTTTCTTTCTCGTCAATCTGGGTATGTCACTGAGAGCAGGCCACTTAAGTATGCTGTGAAATAAAGGACAAGCGCAGTGAGGGAGGTTTTATAACACAAAAAAGATTTCTATAATCGGCATCGATAAAACATTCACTAGAATTCTGACAAGCATTATGTTGTTTTTACTGACCAGCACCTTGTTACTTGTCATCGGATTACCAGTAATCTGTTTTTCGACCGGTTGGGGAGAACTGTATCTTGATTATGGCCCCCTGATCTCGGCCGTTATTCTTATCATCATGTTGATGCTGGATCTGATGAAGCAACAAAGACGCCGCTAACGATCTTTATTTCCGCGCTACAAAATCAAATGCAAAAAGGCCACTCAATGAGTGGCCTTTTAAATTTGGTCGGCGTGAGAGGATTCGAACCTCCGACCCCTTCGTCCCGAACGAAGTGCGCTACCAAGCTGCGCTACACGCCGTTGTCTGCGGAGCAGGAATTTACAGAAGCCGGGGAGTCAATGCAAGTGCTTTTTCGCTTTCGAAAGCAGGCGTGGCGTTATTTGTCGAATTAGTAACCGAATCGGAGACAAACGAAAAAGGGTGCTAACGCACCCTCTTTTGTCAACAGAGACCGCCTATGTTGCCTTGGCGGCCATGGCTATCTCGTTACGCCGTCGTTGCTCATTTCTGGCCATCATCCACCACGCAATGAACGTGGCCGTTGAAACCACCAAAATGATCAAGGTAGCCAAGGCATTAATTTTCGGACTGACACCGAGCCGTACGCTGGAAAAGACAACCATCGGCAATGTTGTGGCATTGGGACCCGAAACAAAACTGGTAATCACCAAATCATCAACCGACAGCGTAAAGGCCAGCAGCCATCCGGCCGCGATCGCCGGGGCAATTGACGGCAAAGTTATCAGGAAAAACACCTTTAAAGGTGTCGCCCCCAGGTCCTGCGCCGCTTCCTCTACCGATTGGTCGAGCTCATTCAGCCGCGAACGAATGATGACGGTCACATAGGCAGCGGTAAAGGTCACATGCGCAATCCAAATGGTCATTGCACCGCGCTGTGAAGGCCAACCGAGCATGTCAGACATCGAAACAAATAACAGCAGCAGAGCCAGACCCGTAATGACTTCCGGCATCACCATAGGCGCCGTAATCAAAAAGGCAAATCCGGTCTCACCCGTGAATTTGCCCACCCGGGTCAACACAAAGGCCGCCAGGGTTCCGACCACCACCGCCATCGTAGCGGTCATAACGCCAATCGAGAGTGACAGAACAACACCGTCCATCATCAGCTTGTCCTGGAACAGCTCGTAGTACCATTTGACCGAAAAACCCGACCAGACGGTGACGAGCCGCGACTCATTGAATGAGTAGACAATCAGGATCAAGATCGGCGCGTATAAGAAGCCGAAGCCAAGCAACAGACTCAGAGTTCGCCAAGGCGATTTAATTTGTGGAATGGGGGTCATGCCCGTCCCTCCTCCATTTCACGACGCTGGTAACGGTAGAACCAAATAATTGGCACCATCAACAGGGTAAGCATGACAACAGCTACCGCTGATGCCACAGGCCAGTCGCGGTTATTGAAGAACTCCTGCCACAAGACACGACCAATCAGCAATGAGTCGGGCCCCCCTAGCAGCTCAGGGATCACAAACTCACCGACTGCCGGGATAAAAACCAGCATGGAGCCGGCGATAATCCCACTCTTGGTCATCGGCAACAGTACCGTCAGGAACGTTTTCCACGGTTTAGCCCCCAAGTCGGACGCCGCCTCAATCAGCGAATAATCCATCCGCATCAGCGCTGTATACAACGGCAGAATCATGAAGGGCAGATAGGCGTAGACAATCCCGATATAGACTGCAAAATCGGTATGCAATAACGGTAATGGCGCATCGATAATGCCGAGATACATCAGGAAGTTATTCAGCAATCCATTGTTTTTAAGGATACCGATCCAGGCATAAACACGTATCAGGAATGAGGTCCAACTCGGTAAAACCACCAGCATCAGCAGCACATTTCTCATTGCTGGCGAGGAGTGCACGATGGACCAAGCGATCGGATAGCCAATTAGCAGACACAATAGGGTTGAGACTCCGGCCACTTGCAATGATTGCAGGTAAGAGTCGAAGTACATCTCATCTTCTAGCAGATAGAGATAATTCCCCAAGTTCAGAATGAACGTCAGTTTTTCTTCTGCATACTCGACCAAAGCCGTATAAGGCGGTATCGCAACCTGAGTCTCGGCCAGACTGATTTTCAGAATAA
This sequence comes from Sphingomonadaceae bacterium, assembly GCA_047975785.1. Lineage (GTDB taxonomy): Bacteria > Pseudomonadota > Alphaproteobacteria > Sphingomonadales > Sphingomonadaceae > JACXVD01. Next base: position 3,670 of record JBKEEC010000266.1, read on the forward strand.
TGGCAAACGGGACCAGAAAGAACAGCAACATCCAGGCATACGGAAATGCGATGACCAGGTGCCGGCCTCTTGGTAACCAATTTTTGAGGGCTGAGCGTCGTCTCATCTCGCCTCCATTAAATCGTCAGGACCACACAGGAGTCTGGCTCCCAGTGCAGAATTACCTCGTCATCCCATGTCGGCAGTCCCTTCCGGAAACGGTCAACATTCGGCAAGGTTGCAATCACTTTTTGGCCACTTGGCAACCGCACGTGATAGATAGAGATATCACCCATGTAGGCGATGTTCTCGACGATCCCGGTATCATAGTTGAAGTGGTCACTCGGTATTTCGTTGCTGAAATAGATCTTCTCTGGCCGTAGCGCCACGGTCAGATGTACACCATCAGCCACCGAGGCGCCGTGATTGACATGAATTGGATGGGTCAGAGAGTCGGTACGAATGACCATATAATCCGGCCCCCCCTCTTCCAGTACCCCGTCGAAGATATTCACTGAACCGATAAACTCGGCGCTCAGGCGGCAATTGGGATGCTCATAAATCTCTTCCGGACTGCCAATCTGAACGAACTCGCCACGATCCATGATCGCAATCCGCCCGGCCATGGTCATCGCCTCTTCTTGATCGTGGGTCACCATGACGCAAGTAACGCCGACACGCTCGATAATATCGACCACTTCCAGCTGCAT
>JBKEEC010000267.1:0-12680 GCA_047975785.1 Sphingomonadaceae bacterium
GGCGGATTGGGCAGAGCGACAGTGGTTTGAAGGTGAACCTGGGCGGGACTGGTTCATGGCCATGGGAAAGGTTGAAGGACTGCTGCAGGCTGCCGGACCGGATGCACCGCGCAATGCGTGGTTTTCCTGCGTGCTGGCACTGGCATGGCCCGACGGGGAAAGCGTGACCTATCAAGGGCGTGTAGACGGGCTGATGACGTGGCCCCCGCGGGGCGCAAAAGGTTTTGGCTATGATCCGGTGTTTGTGCCCTCAGGCCACACACAGACATTTGCAGAAATGGAACCGGATGTGAAACACGCCATCAGCCACCGGGCGGATGCTTTTGCCAGGCTGGTAAGCGGGCAGTTTGCCTGAAAACTTCGCGGGGCTTGTGATGAGGCGCAATCATCCCTATCCGACGCGACAAAATCAACATGATATCGGACCAGAATAATGGGTTTCAAATGCGGAATCGTCGGCTTGCCCAATGTCGGCAAGTCCACCCTCTTCAACGCCTTGACAGAAACACAGGCAGCACAGGCAGCCAATTATCCTTTCTGCACGATTGAGCCGAATGTCGGGCAGGTTGCCGTGCCTGATCCGCGCCTCGACAAGGTGGCTGCCATTGCCGGAAGCGCGAAAAAGATAGAAACCCAGCTTGCCTTTGTGGACATTGCCGGTCTGGTAAAGGGCGCCAGTAAAGGAGAAGGGCTGGGCAACCAGTTTCTTGGCAATATTCGGGAAGTAGACGCTATTGTTCATGTCCTGCGGTGCTTCGAGGATGATGACATCCAGCATGTCTCCAACAGGGTGGACCCGCTTGCCGATGCGGAGGTGGTAGAAACCGAATTGCTGCTGGCAGATATGGAAAGTCTGGAAAAGCGTGTTCCTGCTGCGGCAAAGCGTGCCACCAGCGGCGACAAGGAAGCAAAAATTACCGCCAGCGTTCTGGGTCAGGCCCTTGACCTCCTGCGCGAAGGCAAGCCTGCCCGCCTGACAGAGCCTAAAGATGACGAGGAGGCACGCATCTTCAGGCAGGCGCAACTTCTGACCGCAAAGCCTGTGCTTTATGTCTGCAATGTTGCCGAAGAAGATGCCGCAAAAGGCAATACACTTTCCGAAGCTGTGTTTGAAAAGGCCCGGACAGAAGGTGCGCAGGCTGTTGTCGTTTCTGCGGCGATTGAATCCGAACTGGTGGGCATGGATGCCGCTGACCGGACAGAATTTCTGGCCGATCTGGGCCTTGAAGAATCGGGCCTCGCCAAAGTCATTCGGGCTGGATATGAATTACTGGGCCTGCAAACCTTTTTCACCTGCGGCCCCAAAGAGGCCCGTGCGTGGACCTATCACAAGGGTGCTACGGCTCCTCAGGCAGCAGGAGAGATCCACTCGGATTTTGAACGAGGCTTTATCCGCGCCGAAACCATATCCTATGAAGATTATATTACCTGTGGCGGAGAGGCAGGCGCGAGAGATGCCGGCAAATTGCGTCAGGAAGGCAAGGATTATCTGGTTCAGGATGGCGATGTCATGCTATTCAAATTCAATGTATAAAACAATCGGGGCAGCTCGATGCAGTATTTTGAAGATATCGAGATTGGTATAACGCGCAAATTCGGCTCCTACGAAGTAACGCGCGAAGAAGTGCTCGCCTTTGCCCGGAATTATGACCCGCAACCCTTTCATCTGGATGATGAAGCTGCAGCAAAGACCCATTTTGGCCGGATATCCGCCAGTGGGTGGCATACATGCTCCATGACCATGCGGATGATGGTGGATGACATGGCGGCAAACAACCCGCAGGCCGCGCTCGGATCTCCGGGCGTCGATGAACTGCGCTGGCTTACGCCCGTTTACCCCGGTGATACTCTCCGCTGCGAATTGACAACCACCGGCAAGCGCAGGAGCCGGTCAAAGCCGGAAATGGGCAGTATTTTTGCACAAATGTCCACCTTTAACCAGCATGATGTGATGGTGATGAGTTTCAACACCATCGGACTCATCCGCTGCCGGACAACAGGCCAGACAACTGAAGATAAGGAAATTTCATGAAGTTCGATATTGGCGATGGCATACTGTTCGGCATTGGCGTGCTGGCCTTTATTTTCTTTTATTTCTGGGCGCCTGTTCCGGGTGGCATCGCGTTTTTTTCATTGCCTGTAGCAGCAGGATTATACGATGCGATCCGGCACAGGAAAATTCGCTGGGTGCGCTCATGGGCACCGGCACTTCTGGGCACAATGATACCACTGGTGGCCATGCTGTTTTATGATTATTTTACAATGCCGAAGAATACGGATAGCGGCATGGCAGCAGGGCTGGCAATGGTGTTCACGATTACAGGCGCAGCCGCCTTTGTGTTCATTACCCTTGTCGTGTCAGCAGTTGCGCGCATCATCGTCAATGCCACACGTAAGGCAGGGTAGAGGTGTCAATGCCGCCCGAACAGCTTTTCTACATCACTCATCTGCAGTTTCACCCAGGTCGGGCGTCCATGATTGCACTGGCCTGAACGCGGGGTAGCTTCCATTTCACGAAGCAGGGCATTCATCTCCGCTACGGACAGGCTGCGTCCTGCCCTTACTGACCCATGGCAAGCCATGGTCGCCAGCACGAGATCAAGCTTTTCTCCGAGCAGGAGAGCCTCTCCATGTCGGGCCAGATCATCTGCAATATCGCGCAAGAGCGCAGCCGGGTCAGCTTTGGCAAGCACTGCAGGAACCGCCCTGACCAGCATAGCCGCAGGACCAAACCGTTCTATCACCAGCCCCAGTCCTGACATTTTTTGCGTGGCACTTTCCAGCCTGTCGCAATCCGTTTCATCCAGTTCGACCACTTCGGGAATCAGGAGCGCCTGACTGCGATTGAGACTATCCTGTGCGCCCGATGCGCGCAGCCGTTCCAGAGTAAGCCGCTCATGGGCAGCGTGCTGATCCACCAGAACCAGCCCATCTGCGGCCTCTGCCACGATATAGGTGTTGGCAATCTGCCCACGCGCTATTCCCAGAGGAAAATCCTCTGAATTACCGGGCAGCGGCTCGGCAATTTCTGCCCGACCTTCCGGCAGGGCCATGACTCCATCCTGATATCCGCGCCATACGCGACCTGCCTCGCTGACACGGTTGGCCGGGCCAGACCAGTCACGCCCCTGAAAAATGGATGCGAGAGCTGGCGCAGCTATGTGCGTATCCTGCGCATCCGTTTCGCTCTGCCATCGCCCCATAGCGCCTGCATCCGGCTCTTGCGCGCTACGCCTGTCCCCCGTTGCCAGGGCAGCCCGAAGCCCGGAAACAATGAAGCCGCGCACCGCGCCGGCATCCCGAAAGCGCACTTCTGTTTTGGCCGGGTGGACATTCACATCCACATCTTCGGCCGGAAGGGAAAGAAACAGGGCCAGAACGGCATGGCGATCGCGCGCGAGCATATCCGCATAGGCCCCGCGCACAGCTCCGACAAGCAGGCGGTCTTTGACAGGCCGCCCATTCACAAACAGATACTGATGATCTGCCACACCGCGATTATAGGTGGGCAAACCGGCAATGCCGACAAGTTCCATCTTATCGCGTTGCGCATAAACGGATACGGCATTGTCCTTCAGGGCGCGGGCAATAATATCGGCGACACGATCTTCCAGCGTTTCTCCTGCCTGCACAGAGAATATCTGTCTCTGCCCATGAGCAAAGGTAAAGCCGATATCTGGCCGCGCCATGGCCAGACGCCTGACAACATCCAGACAAGCCGCATACTCGCTCCGGGCAGAGCGAAGAAACTTGCGACGCGCAGGCACTTTGGCAAAAAGCTCTTCAACCCGGATACGGGTTCCGGACGGTAGGGCCGCCGGACCTTGCTCGCGCAGTTCGCCATGATCAACAATCATCCGCCAGCCCTGCTCGGCCAGCACTCCGGTTTCCGGATCAACAGGCCGGCTTTCAAGGGTCAGTGTCGCAACACTGGCAATAGACGGCAGGGCCTCCCCCCGAAAGCCCAGCGTCGTGACATGCTCAATCGCTTCATCGGGGAGCTTGGATGTAGCATGACGCTCCAGCGCAAGGGCCATTTCCCCGGCGCTCATCCCGCAGCCATCATCCGTGATTTCCATCAGGGACAATCCACCATCTTCAATCCGGATTGCGATTCGCTTCGCACCTGCATCAATGGCGTTTTCAACCAGTTCCTTGAGCGCGGCAGCCGGGCGTTCAACGACCTCTCCGGCAGCAATCCGGTTGACAAGATTTTCCGGCAGACGACGTATTTGTGGCATGGTATTATGCTTCTAGCGACAGAACGGCATTAATTCGAGATCGACAGTGGAAAAATTACTGTGGATTTAACACAATTTTTTGGCCTTTTCGCAATGGCTCGGTTAAGGAGCCGCAACCCCCTTTCATAACCGGGTTGCCCGCTCCGCGAAATCTCGCGGGATCTTGTGGAAATCTTACGGAATATATTTGGTAATGAGCTTCTTCTCAAATTTGTTCAAATTCGGTTCCCAGAACATCGCAATTGATCTCGGAACAGCCAATACTCTTGTTTATGTTCAGGATCAGGGAATCGTCCTGAATGAGCCTTCTGTTGTCGCGATTGAAACGATAAATGGCATCAAGAAAGTCAAGGCTGTAGGCGATGATGCCAAGATGATGATGGGCAAAACGCCTGACAGCATCGAGGCCATACGCCCCCTTCGTGACGGGGTGATTGCTGACATCGAAATCGCCGAAAAAATGATAGAGAATTTTATTCTCAAGGTTCATGGCGGACGCAAGGGCCTGTTCCGTCACCCGGAAATCGTAATCTGTGTGCCCTCTGGCTCAACCTCGGTAGAGCGTCGTGCGATTCGCGATGCGGCCAGCAATGCCGGCGCCAGTCAGGTTCATCTGATTCTTGAACCCATGGCAGCGGCAATCGGTGCGGACATGCCCGTGACTGAACCTGTCGGCTCGATGGTGGTCGATATTGGTGGCGGGACAACCGAAGTTGCGGTTCTGTCCCTGCGCGGTCTTGCCTATACCACCTCTGTTCGCACAGGCGGAGACAAGATGGATGAAGCCATTGTCTCTTATGTTCGCCGCCACCACAATTTGCTGATTGGCGAAGCAACCGCAGAGCGGATCAAGAAAGATTATGGCGTAGCCATTATTCCTGAAGATGGCATTGGTGAGCAAATCACCCTCAAGGGGCGTGATCTTGTCAATGGCGTGCCCAAGGAAATTACCATCAATCAGGCCAATGTGGCCGAAGCCTTGTCCGAGCCGATCGGCGCCATCGTTGAAGGTGTGCGGATTGCTCTGGAAAATACCGCACCTGAACTCGCAGCCGACATTGTCGATCAGGGAATTGTCCTGACAGGTGGCGGGGCTCTTATCCAGGGGCTGGATATTCACCTGCGCGAAGAAACAGGTCTGCCCGTCAGCATCGCGGAAGACCCGCTTTCCTGCGTCGCGATTGGCACGGGACGGGCCATGGAAGATCCGATCTATCGCGGGGTGTTGATGACAGCCTGACGTATTTTACCCCGGACATGAAGCAGGCCACAGGAAGGAACAGACATGGCTCCGCCAGCCGGACGGCGCCCGGGCCATTCGCGCAGGGCACAGTTCAGTATTTTCACCGGATATGTCATCGCCATCATTGGTGCGGTGACCGGAGCTGTGCTGCTGATCGTCTCGCTCTGGCAGCCGCAGTCATTTTCCGGCCTGCGTGGCTCCGCTCAGGATATCACCCGCCCGGTTGGGGCAACAGGTGCCCTTGCCCGTAGCAGCACCCTGAATCTGTTTGATACGATCAGCGGCTATTTCCGGGCAGGAAGGCAGAATGCGGATCTGCGTCATGAAACCGAAATAGCCCGCATCCGTCTTGCCGAGGCAGAAGCCGTAGAACAGGAAAATTTGCGGCTGAAAGGGCTGCTTGACCTTACACTGGCAGACGAAAAACCGGTGGCCATTACCCGCTTTATCGGTTCCTCCTCATCCAGCACAAGGCGGTTTGGCTATATCGGGGCCGGGTCAAAGGATGGTGTGCGTGCCGGCATGGCCGTCCGTTCCGAACGGGGCGTTATGGGCCGTGTGCTTGAGGTCGGTCATTCAACGGCGCGTGTCCTGTTGCTGACAGACAGTGAAAGCGTTCTTCCCGTGCGCCTTGCCAGAACGGGCGATATAGCCCTTGCTGAAGGCCGCAGCGACGGCACCTTGCGTATCAAGCTGGTCAATCTTGGTATCAACCCGATCAAACAGGGCGATGTTTTCATCACCAGTGGGTCCGGTGGCTATTTCCAGCCCGGTACTGCCGTGGCGGTTGCCACCAAAATCACCTCTGATGGTGCGCAGGCCCGTATTATCAGCGATCCGGCTGCGACAAATTTCGTTGCGGTCATGCCCGTCTGGCAGGCTGAACTTGTTTCCGTTGCCAGGACGCCTGCCACGGAGTCGCTCCCTGCTGATCCGGCTGACGGAAGCGAAAATCCGGTCGGGCAAGGCCAAGAGGCCGATGGAGCAGCCGAATAATGTTGCCGCAGCGCAGCAGAAACCGTAGCAAACGCTACGGACGCCGCCTCAACCGGACACATTCTTCAGCACTCGCCAATATGACCCCGTGGGCATCGATCATGCTCGCTTCCATCATACCGGGTCTGTTCGTTATCAGTGGCTTGCCGATTACTCCGCCTTTCGGTTTTCTGATGTTGCTGGCATGGCGGTTTGTGCGTCCCGGCCTGCTGCCTGTCTGGGCCGGTTTTCCTCTTGGCCTGTTTGATGATCTGTTTAGCGGGCAGCCTTTTGGTAGCGCAGTGCTGCTCTGGTCGCTGGCCTTGCTGGTAATCGAAATCATTGAAAGCCGGCTTCCATGGCATGGCTATTTTCAGGACTGGCTGCTGGGCACAGGGCTTGTCGCTGCCTATCTTGTTCTTGGCGCTATTTTGTCCGGGGCAAAGATCTCCCCTGAAATGTTACTCGGAATTGCGCCTCAACTCTTGTTGTCTGCTCTCGTCTTCCCCATTATTGCTCGCATGGTATCCTGGTTAGACCGCATGCGATTGATAAAGTTCCGGGTAGTGAACTGATGGCCGGAAAGAAAAACCGGCATGTCAGCCCGATAACACTTCAAAACAGCTTTGATCGCCGCAGCTTTGTTCTTACCAGTGCCGGGGCGGGTGTCGGGGCATTACTTGCCACGCGTATGGCCTATCTCGCTATAGCCGAAAACGAAAAATACAAAACCGAATCAGAAAGCAATCGCGTCAACCTGACGCTCATCCCCCCGCGTCGCGGATGGATACTGGATCGCAATGGAGCCCCTCTGGCCTCCAACCGTGCGGATTTTCGGGTCGATGTCATCCCCGACCGGATGGAGAATCCTGACAAGGAAGTCGATGAGCTGGCCCGCTTGCTGTCACTTGATGAGGTTCGGGTGCAGGATCTGAAGGACAAGCTGGCCAAGGCGCATGGTTTTCGGCCCGTTGAAGTTTCCAGCGGCCTTAATTTTGAACAATTCGCCGCTATCAGTGTGCGTCTGCCAGATTTGCCCGGCGTGATTCCGCAGCGAGGTTTCACCCGCTATTATCCCACCGGCCCGGCGGTAGGCCATCTGCTCGGTTATGTCGGCGCCGCATCGGCAGAAGAGTTTGAAGCCGAGGAACGCAACCCGCTACTGGTCACTCCGGGTTATAAAATCGGGAAAGACGCACTCGAAAAGCAGTTCGAGCAGGAATTGCGCGGAGTTCCGGGCGCACGCAGGGTGGAAGTCACCGCACGCGGGCGGATCGTTCGTGATCTTGAATCGCGCGAGGACACTCAGGGAAATCCGGTTCAACTCACCATAGACGGTCCGTTGCAGGATTATGCAGCGCGGCGCCTTGGGCCTGAATCCGGCTCGGTCGTGGTGATGGATTGCCTTACAGGCGATCTGTTGTGCATGGCCTCAATGCCCAGTTTTGACCCCAACAGTTTTTCTGACGGGATTGGCAGGCTGGAATATTCCATGCTCAGCCAGGATGAGCGCGTGCCCCTGCGCAACAAGGTTCTGAAAGGGCTGTATCCGCCCGGATCGACTATCAAGCCCATGGTCGCCATGGCTTTTCTGGAGGCAGGCCTCGACCCTTCAGAAACGACAACCTGCGGTGGCGGTTTGCGTGTTGGCAATCGTGTTTTCCATTGCTGGAACCGTCGCGGTCATGGCCGGGTTGATATGGCTAAAGGCATCTATCAATCCTGCGACGTCTATTTCTACCATTTTGCCCAGAAGATTGGCATGGACGCCATAGCAGATATGGCGCGTCGCTGCGGGCTTGGTCAGGAGTTTCCATTGCCTGTCACCAGCCAGTTCTATGGCACAGTGCCCGATCCGGCCTGGAAAATGAAGAAATATGACAAGCCATGGGCCACTTTTGACACCGTCAATGCCACAATTGGTCAGGGCTATATGCTGGCAAGCCCCTTGCAGCTTGCAGTCATGTCTGCCCGTCTGGCAACCGGCAACAAGCTGATGCCCCGGCTGACGATTGACCCCAAGGCGCCTGCCCCCACACCTGAATCCATGAACTTTCATGGCGACCATGTGCAAGTTATCCAGCAGGCGATGAGCGATGTTGTGAATGGCCCCGGCACTGCTCGCCGGGCACGCCTGCCACTCCCCGACATCAAGATGGCCGGAAAAACCGGCACGGCACAGGTTGTCGGGCTGAATATTTCCAGTGGCAAGACCGGACCATGGAAATACCGCGACCACGGCCTGTTTGTGTTCTTCGCTCCATTTGACAAGCCACGCTATGCAGGTGCAGTTGTGATCGAGCATGGCGGCGGGTCCGGCGCAGCCTATCCCATCGCCCGCGACGTTACGACCTTCCTGTTTGACCCGCAAAAAGGACTGGACGCGCTCTATGATCTGGAGCGCAGCTGGGGCGGCACTGCCCAGGAACGCCTCGCGGCAAGATACTCCTCCTTTGCTGCACAGTCAGGAGAAAATGTCACCGCAGTTCCCCGCCGTGAAGAGGAAATCTTCAATCAGGTGGACGCAGAGGCACGGGCCCAGGCGCAGGCGCAGCAGGAAAGGGCTGAAACTGGCGCAGCCGAACCTCCACCCGAACCGGGGCAGGGGAATGAACGGGATGAATAGCCTCATCCCTGCTGCTATTGCCCGCCAGCCCTGGTCCATGCTGATACCACTGTTTGCGCTTGTCGCCTTTGGCGCGGCTGTGCTCTATTCGGCGGCCGGCGGCAGTATGCAACCCTATGCCGACCGGCATCTGCTCCGCTTTGGCCTGTTTATGACAATGGCTGCGGTCATGACCTTGTTCAACAGGGACTTTGTCAAATTGCTGGCCTACCCGATTTATGTGGTAGTTCTGGTATTGCTTGTGCTGGTGGAAGCCATTGGTGCAATGGGTGGTGGCAGCCAGCGTTGGCTGGATCTGGGGGTTATCCAGCTTCAGCCATCAGAGTTGATGAAACCTGCCATTGTTCTTGCCCTGGCAAGATTTTATGGCGACCTTCCTGTTGGCATGATTCCGACATGGCGATCAATATTGCCTGCAGGTGGATTGATTGCGCTCCCTATGGCACTGGTTTTGCTGCAACCGGATCTCGGAACCGCATTGGCCATAGGTTTTGGCGGTGCGGTCGTGATGTTTCTTGCTGGCCTTCCCTTGCGCTGGTTTGTCGCTGCAGGGCTGGTTGGCGCGGTAACGGCGCCCATCGCATTCTTTTTGGGACTGAAAGAATATCAACAGCGCCGGGTCACAACCTTTCTGCATCCCGAAGATGATCCATTGGGAAGCGGATACCACATCACCCAGTCCAAAATTGCGATTGGCTCCGGCGGGATTACGGGTAAAGGCTTCAATAATGGCTCACAAAGCCATCTGGACTATCTGCCGGAACCACAAACAGACTTCGTTTTTGCTACCATGGCTGAAGAATGGGGACTGCTCGGCGGACTGTTTGTTATTGCTATGTTCGGACTGATTCTGGGCTGGGGGATAAAAGTTGCCCACGCTGCGCCCGACCGCTTTGGCCGATTGCTGGCCCTGGGTATGACAGCAACGATGTTTTTCTATGTTGCTATCAATCTGATGATGGTCATGGGTCTTGCGCCCGTTGTAGGCATCCCCCTGCCTTTTATGAGCCATGGTGGATCATCCATGATGACAAACATGATCTGTATCGGCGCCCTGATGATGGTCAATCGCTGGAACCGGGAGAACCCTCGCCGGGAACTGAACTGATTTGCGTTTGCCAACCGCAGTATTTTTTCTCTTTTCTCTTTTCATCACACATTTTGCCGCTATATGCGGCCATCGCCTGTTCCTGCATTATCTGGCGGAATATCAAAAAGGCAGTGTGGACGCATAGCTCAGTTGGTAGAGCAGCTGACTCTTAATCAGCGGGTCCTAGGTTCGAGCCCTAGTGCGTCCACCAAAACTCCCAATAAAAACCGATAGTTGCGAGGCTATTTAGCAGCCTTGAGCTCTTGGTGTTCGTCCGATTTCAGCTTGGGGTAACAACAGGGGTAACAGCGGCCTGCCGACGCAAAAATAATTTTGCGGTGCCTATGCCAGCAGGTGAATAAGCAAGCGCGCGCCCCCCGTAACCGATGATCGGCAGGGCACGCATCCAATCATGGTGTTGCGTAGATTGCGCCGCCTCTCCGGCGATAGCTTGGCAAGGTAAAGGTCGTCATCGCTCATCGGCACTTCTTTGATCGCAAAGCTCTCGTTCAGCCAGCAATACCGTGAGCGCCGCTTCCCGTAATCAATCGCTGGACAGTATCGCGACAATCAGGAATCTAGCAGAATGGACATTGCTGGCCCAGCTACAATTAGCGCCGCAGTGGCGGTGCTCGCCACTTTCGGGGGATTTTGCGTCTGGCTTGACCGGCTCGGAAATAGCGCGCTTCACTGCGGCGCGGGTCGGCTCCTGTCCGCTTTCGACCAGGTCATCCAGCGCGCGACGGACAATGCCTGGATCATTGCGCTCGGCATCGCGAACCTGCCGCGCCTCGTGGATGGATTTGCGAGACAGGCCAATGTCAGCAGCAGATGGGGTAAAGTCGTTATCATCTGGAACGACTTTCGGCCTTCCAGTTTGTTGACCAACCTCCCCGCGCTCTTGCGCCGCATCATATTCATCCGCCAGCCTGCGCTTGGCTATAATCTCTAGTCCGAACGAAAAAGGGCCAGCGCGCCCGTTATCAATTCGCGCTGGCCCTAAGCATCATGCCTGATAGGAATTCAGGCCAATGCCGTGCCGGGGTTTACCCACTCACCGGCTTACGGGGTCTTTTGGGCGGCCCTTGATCCACCAAGGCGACCAACCTTTCTTGATCACAGCTTGGATTTGAGGAATGCGAGGCCAACGGCCTTGCGCTCGACAACGCGCGACCAGTTCGCAGCATCGGCAAGTTCGGCAATTGTCGGGCTTTCACCCGCAACGGCCTGTTCTCGCCATTGGAAACCGGCGGGGTGAATGGCGATATTCGCGCGGCTGTGCAGGATCTGTTGACCGCCGCCGTTACCGGCACCCGGCTTGTTCTCGATCTCCGTCCCTTCGGCAACGCGCGGTTCGGTCATGCCATAGCCGACTGCACCAGGCGCAAAGAGCACGCTTATATAATCGCCCTCGACTTCATCCACCGGCAGCAGATCGTCCACCACCGTAACCATGCCGCGATAGGTAGCAAAATTCCGGCCCTCGCTATCCGGCACGAATTGGATAAGGTCGCCCTTGAGCGCCTTGCGATAAATGTCCGAGTGCATGGCGATGCCAGCAATCCCGCCCATCTGATCGCCCATCGTGCCAGCCGCATCAATTGTGGCTTCTGCGCTGAATTGTGCAGCCGCTCCGGCCTCGCCGGTGATGTCCAGCAGCATATCGCCGCCGTCATTGGCTACGTTGTCATCCAGCACACCTTTCAGGCTGGCGATAAGCCGACGCTGTAGCTGGCGAGTCCAGTAGGCGCTTGCGCGCTCCTGAATCCGCTCCATCGCATCGCTGCCAGCAAGTTCACTGGCCAAGTTCATCGCAGACCAGGAATTGTGCAGGAACGCCTTGCGCACGATCTGCTTTTCGCTTGTCAGCTTGCGCGGCGTTGCCTCAATCGCCGGATCGTCGTTGGTGATATTGGCTTCATCGTCTGGCAGATCATTCCAGAAAGGAATGGTGAAGCTGTCTGCACCCGCGCGAAGCTGATCTTCGATTGCACCATTGCGCAGCGCGATACGCGATTGCACCAGCGCACTCGTTTCCATCGAATTTTGTGTGACGTATTCGGTGAATTCCTCTGGAATCACCACGTCCGAAAGACGTGTAACTGCCATGTGGCACCTCGTTCATTTTGGGGTTTGAACGTCTTGCCCACAGGGCAGGAACGGGGCCGCACAGCGGCAGAATGTTCGCGCTTCAAGGCCACAAGCCAATCCACGCGAAGCGGTATTTATTTACCTCAAACCGAAAGGAGATGCAACTGGGCGAGTTGTTTTCTTTTCATCCTGTGGTTGCTGCGCACCATAACTGCCACGCGCACCGCCCCCCTTCGGCGGTTTAAGCATGGCGGAAAGGTCAGGTATCGCGTTCACGCGCTGGAAGATATCGGCCATTGGTATAGCTTCGCCCTCGGCCTCGCCCTCATTTGCCGATGTAGTCACCAGCGCGCCCCCCTCGTCTGACAAATCGAATTTGAAATGCTCGTCCAGCAGCGGCCTCATTATCCGCCA
>JBKEEC010000268.1:0-16824 GCA_047975785.1 Sphingomonadaceae bacterium
CGGAATAAAGCTATATCTGAAAGAGTGGATACGGGGGTTTTTCACCCGAAACGGCGTAATGCCGGGTAATGCCAAAGTGCGATGAACTGGTCTCATCGGACTTTGACTGGAGCGGGCTGTGTGCAGGTGAAATCAGGCCCGGTGCTGTCAGCCACCTTTTTTCGGGGAGGGCGACAGGACATTACCTGCCCCGCACAAAGCGGGGCAGGTAATATTCTCATGACAAAATTCAATGCTATAGCGTTACTTCAAAGAAGGATTATCCGAGAAAGCATCACTGATGGAACAGGCTGCCGGGCCAAGAATAACAATAAACAGCACTGGCAGAATGAACAGGATCAGCGGAACCGTCATGATGGCAGGCAGACGGGCGGCTTTTTCCTCGGCGCGCATCATGCGCTCGTTACGGAATTCTGCCGACAGCACACGCAGGGCCGATGCCAGCGGTGTTCCGTATCGTTCCGTCTGGATCATGGTGGTGACAACACCGCGCACAGATTCCAGATTCACACGATACGAAAGGTTGTTGAACGCCAGTCGTCGTTCCGTCAGGAAGGATAATTCAATTGCGGTGAGGGCAAATTCGTCACCCAGTTCAGGGTAGGCGCGCCCCAGTTCGCGGGCAACCCGGTTGAAAGAGGCATCAACAGTGAGGCCGGCTTCAGCGCAGATAACCAGAAGGTCAAGAGCATCGGGAAGCCCCTTGCGAATGGCATCTGTGCGTTTGGTCGCCAGATTTTTGAGGTAGATTTCCGGAGCCTTGTAGCCAAGGCCAACGCCTACCGTCAGTGCGCCGAGCTTCTTCATCTCTCCCCATTCAGGGAAAAATTTGAGAACATAGAGCGCGAAAAAGATAACGATTCCAACCGCAATGGGCGTAATCATACGCGCGAAAATGACAAAAACCGCCAGTTCCTTGTTACGAAAACCAGCCCAGGCCAGTTTTTGCTGGATTTCCTCGACCTGGCTTTGCTGAAGAACTTTCATGTTCGACAGCGTATCCTTGACCTTCTCGGTCTTTTCCGTCTTGCGGACCAGGCTGGTGCGTTTCTTCGCATTGGAAGTCACGATGCCTGCCTTCAGCTCCTCGCGTCGGGCATTGAGCGACTTGACCCGTCCGGCCATGGGGTCCCTGACGGTTACCGCTGCGTAAATCGCGGTTAATACCGCAAAGGCGGCTACGGCGATGAGGATGGTGCCGACCAGGATAACGTCGACACCCATCAATGTAGGACCAGATGGAGTTTCTAGCATGTCAGTCTGTCCTCAATCAAATCTCGAAACTGACCATCTTGGCCATGATAAATCCGCCAATACTCATCCAGATCAGCCCACCTATCCCGGCGACAATCAGGCGGTCTTCGGAGAAAAATCCGCCGACATAGTCCGGGTTGATCCACCAGATCATGGCGAACACCAGAAAGGGGAGGGCACCGACGATATAGGCCGAGGCTTTTGATTCCGAACTCATCGCCCGGATTTTTAGCTTCATCTGTGCCCTTTTGCGAAGAACATCAGAAAGGTTGGACAAGGTTTCGGCAAGGTTGCCGCCCGTTTCGCGCTGGATTGCCAGGGTAATGCAAAAGAAGTTGAATTCGGCAATGCCTAGCCGGTCCGCACTCTCCTGGAGTGATTCCTCCATTGTGCGGCCAATCTTGATGCGCTCAACCACACCCTTGAACTCTTCCCCGACCGGGCCGGGAACTTCTTGTGCCACCACGGCGAGCGTTTCCGTGACCGGAAGGCCGGAGCGCAAGCCACGAACAAGAAGCTCGATGGCATCAGGAAACTTGGTATTGAAATTATTGGTGCGTTTCTTGATGAAATGGTTCACCACCATATGTGGAATACCTGCACCGGCAGCCACGCCAAAACCCAATGACAAAAGAAATGCACCGGATCGCAGATAGATAATCAGCATTACCATCAGGGTCAGGCCGATTGAAGAGTATATATATTGTGATACCGTCCAGTTCTTGCCGGTTCTGCTGAGACGGACTGCCAGCGCATCCAGCCGGGATTCCGACCCGGCGGCCCTGTGCATTTTGGGACGACGGGCGGCGATGGCTTTTTTAAGCTGGGATTCCACCTTTGTATCTGTGCTTTCGGAATGTCGATAGCGGACAGATTCCAGGCGGCGCGCACTTTCCTTGGCCGCGGATGTGCCGCCAAAAAACATGTAGCCAATAACAAGCAGCGCCATAACGCCACAGCCAAACAGCACGAGCTGAATAATATTCATATCCGGTCTCAGCCTTTCTGACGCTCTGGATCAGAACCGGCGACCCGTTCCGGTAAGGACCAGGTCACCTGCTCTGAACAAGCGTATCAGGTATCTACTTTCGCCGGCCTTTTCGAACCGGACTCTTTCTTGCCTTTTTTATTCAGCAATGATTTGAGGTCGAAGCTGTTGAGAAGGGATTTCTTTTCCTTCTGCAAATCGCCGCCATCCTCGTCACCCGAGCCGATAACCAGATTGGCAAGCTGGCTCACGGGATGGTTGCCTTTGCCTGCACGGCTGGCTTCGGCAAAGGTTTGCCCAAGCTTGGCAGCACTGGCTGATGCTTTCTGATCAAAAGCAATCGAGATATCAATCTTGCGTTCGATTGACGCTTCAAAGTCCGCCTTGCTGATTTCAGAAGCACCGGGCTGAACCTTGTTGGCAACAATAACGGGTTGCACATGGGCGGCATTGGTCTTGATCCATGACAGAATACGGATTGTGTCACGGGCTGATGCCAATGTCATTTCAGCACACAGAACAACGACATTCACATCGCTGAGCAAATGCGGAAAATTGATCAGCATACTGCGCGGCAGATCCATTACCGTCATTTCAAAGGCGTGACGGAATTCTTCCTGCAGCTGGACAAAGGCAGTGCCGTCCGTCATTAGCGGCGCACTGATGGGTGCTTCGGCTGACAGGATTGCCAGCTTGTCGCTCGCGCGGATCATGGCCCGTTCAATGAACAGACCGTCAATCCGGCTTGGATTGTCAATGGCATCGGTCAGTCCGCGCCCCGGTTCCAGATCAAGCACAAGTGCGTCAGTTCCGAAATGAACATCCAGATCAAGCAGCGCCGTTGCCAGACCATGCTCGTGGCTGAATAGCCAGGCAAGTGATGTTGCCAGCGTGGATGAGCCAACACCGCCACGCGTTCCGACAATAGCGGTTGAGACATGGCGCTTGACAGATTCCGCATCATTGGCGCGCGGGGCTGCAAAGACGGCCTGAGCCTGGTTGAGTGAATCGCGAATCTGCGATGCAGACAGGGGCTTGAGCAGATAGTCATGAATGCCGCTTGCCAGCAGATCACGATAGAGGCGCACATCATTGACCTGACCAACTGCGATGACAACCGTTCCCGGCTCGCATACCTCGGCAAGTGCGTTGATATCATTGAGCGGATCGCCACTTTCCGACAGGTCAACCATCAGAATATTGGGACTGGCGCTGACTGACAGGGACTGGACAGCATTGCGCAGTCCGCCCTTGTTGCATTTTTCGGGTTGCCAGCCCATTTCGATAACGACCGGACGCAAGACATCAAGCGCGGTATCGTCACAGATATAGGCGGCGAACGGGTCGCGATTGCCTGGCATACCGGGTTTCCATGGAGCATTCATGATCAGTCGCCTCCCTGCGTAATACCGCCCTTCAGGCCTTCCTTGCCGGTTGGTTCCTGTTCGCGATAAGTATCGATGGCCTTGTTAGAGCTCATGATGATGGTTTCACCTGAGCCACGCTGGCCGTTCACCAGATCTTCCGGGTTGGCGACCATGGCGGCTATGTTGCTGTTCACGGCACAGCCGTAATTGGGGTAGACGCCGTTTGTCAGGTTCGATTGTGACTTGGCGGACCAGTCCGGGCATCCGGGAACCTCTGCATCCGTGCGGGTAATGACCACACGGACCATGCCTGATGGCACAAAGCCCTGTGTTACTGGCGCACCTTCACTCAGCAGAATACCATGACGGGCAGCAATACCGGCAACCGCTTCGCGGGTGGAACCGCTCATACCTGGATCGTCAAGGGAAACGCGATCCCCGTAACGCAGGTCCATGGTTTCAAACCATTCTGCCAGCCGGCGTTGTTCGGGGATGGAAAGCCCGCCAGCGCCCTTGGCAATATCTAATGTATAATTCGTGCGCTCTACAACCGGCTGTTTTGTGCTGTAGAGACTGCGGTTTTCCGGCATCCCGCCGCAAGCGGACAGGGACAGTCCAATTGTGAGGGCAATGGCGCCCGCGAAACTGCGATGAATGGCGATAGGCATTGAACTCACCTTTCCTTAGAAACTGAAGCCCGGAGCTGCGCTGCTGGCATCAGCCTGGCGCTTCTCCTTGCGTGATTTGCGCGATTTCTTGCCGCTATCTTCCTCGACTGGTCCGGGCAGGGTCGCCTGGGGATCAATCCCGGAGAAACCCTGTTGTGGCACTTCCGAATTGCGCGAAGTCGGCATCGGGCGTGACCCGCCAGTGACACCGTCATTATCCTGCATCAGAAGCAGATCCTGCGCAGTATTGGATGCACGGAAGCCATCAGTAGGCAGTTTGATGTCATTGGCATTGACCGGATTAACCAGATAAGGCGTTACCACGATCACCAGTTCTGTTTCTCCACGACGGAAATCGGAAGAACGAAACAGATTGCCCAATACCGGGATATCACCTGCACCGGGAACCTTCTGGATCGAGCGCAAGGAATTGTTGCTCATCAGTCCGGCAATCATGAAGCTCTGGCCTGAACCAAGCTCTACCGTCGTTTCTGCGCGGCGAACCGTCAGGGCAGGGATCTGGAAATTGTTCATGACCACAGCGCCCTGATTGGACAGTTCCGAAACTTCGGGGCGGACCCGCAACGAAATTCGGCCATTGGCCAGCACTGTAGGTGTATAGGCGAGGCTCACACCATATTTGCGATATTCAATCGAGGTGGCGCCAAGGCCCTGGCTGGTAGGAATGGGAAACTCGCCGCCTGCCAGAAACTCTGCGGTTTCTCCGGAAAGGGCGGTCAGGTTCGGGTTGGACAGGGTTGTGACCAGCCCTTCGGTTTCACCCAGATCCAGTGCCCCGATCAGGTTCAGGCCCAGAAACTTGCCCATACCGGCAAGCGTTGTGGAATTGCCGGTCGTTCCAATTGCGGTGCCACCAGGCACCTGAACGCCGGTTCCCACTACACCTAGCGGCCCGGTTGTTGTGAATCCCCCGTTACCAAGCGCACGGCCATTACCGATCCCGAATTTGAAACCATTGCTGCCATCAACGGAAGAAATATTGGTGTTGATGGTGCGAATGAAATTGCGGCTGACTTCAGCAATGCGAACCTGCAGATTGACCTGCAGCGGCGTTGCCATTTTCAGGCGGGTGACAACATTGGCGTCATCGCCGACAAAGGCCTTGACCAGACGTTCGGCCTCAGCTGCATCTTCAGGTGCTGCAACCGTGCCGGTCAGGAGCACAGTATTGGTTCCCATTGTGGCAACGGATACCTTGGCTGCCGGCATGGCAAGAGCCAGCATCTGATCAATACTGTCAATGTTTGATCCGACGCGCACATTGGCTGACCAGATCACATCGCCTGCTGCATTGCTGGCATAGACTGTGGTTTCACCACCAGACTTGCCGAAAACATAGAGCTGGCGCTGCGATTTGACCTGAACATCGGCAACGTCATCATTGGCGACAAATACATCGGCCATGGCTCCCGGCACGTTGACCAGTTCTCCGCGACCAATCGAGATCACGATATCCTGGGACGGACGGACAGTGCCCTGGGCATATACTGCGCCAGTCATTCCGTTGGAGACAGTCGCAAGCGCAAGACTTGCAAGCAGCAATCTGGCAGTCAGACGGCGTTTCATTGATTTGCCCCTCATATGCTGCGGGCGCTGTGAACTGGCCCGGCTAAAAAGTGTGTCGTTTACGGTTTTCATCATGACATCACCTGGATTTGCTGACCGAAACAGCGGTTGTTTCCTTGCCGCGTGTCACATTCACAACCGGACCAGCAGGGCGCGGCGGCGCATTGCTGACGGCTGCGGGTTGCACGGCAGAGGCCGGAACCACTGCAGCTGGCGGTGTGTCGGGTGCCTTGCGTGGCATGGTGGTGCGCTGGAAGCGCGATACATCACCGCCGGTCACATAGCTGGATGGGCCATCATTCGGCTGATTCATGGCTTTTTTCAGCAGGCGTTCTTCTTCTTCCGGCGTTACGCCATCAGGAATTTTGACCTTGCCAGAAGCAATGGCGCTTTCCAGATCTCCGGCATTGTCACCCAGCGAGCGCAGGGAAAGGCTAAGTGTTCCGATTGTCTGCGCAACGGCGACTTTTTCGGCGATCTTGGGCGTGACTTCCAGTGTAACGGTGCGGAAAGTATGCACGACAGTCTTGCCGTCTTCCTTCTCCTGGGTGGTGGACTGGTCGGTTGCCAGAACCCGGATATTTCGCAGGATCGTTTCAGATGCTTTCAGCGCAGCTCCTTCACCCTCGCCCTTGACCGACTGGGTCAGGACCAGATCAACCCGGTCACCGGGAAAGACAAAGCCCGCCACCCCGGTATTGTCGGAGACGGGCACGGTAACAGCGCGCATACCCGGCGAAAGTGCCGCTGCGAGAAACCCGCGATCGCCCGGTGCTACCAGTGACCCCTGCGTTACAGGTTCGCCAGCCGTGATCGGGTGGCGGACAACCGTGCCAAGCAGTTTGCTGGTGTCGGAGGTGCCTTCAAGATAATAGGCATCCTTGACAAGCCCTTCGGGCCATGGCTGATAGCTTATCGCATCCGCCGTAATGATTGTTCCTGCTGGCAGGACACGCTGTGCAACCAGAACCTTGGGCCCGGTTGGCACGGGTGCGGCCGCTTCGGCATTAGGCGATGCGGCACCTGCAAACATACTCCTTGCAGCAAGGGCAGTGCCGATCGCAACGACCAGCGCACCCAATAGCAAAATCAGCTTTTTTCTGTCCATGGCTAGTTTAGCCCCCTCAATCACACCCGGCCTGTGCGGGTCACTATGGTTTGTATTACTACGGCCTAAATGGTTAAAATGCGGTTCATCCCGCCAAACGCACAGATTGCTGGGCAATTGGCAGGTAATGGGTGAAGATTACCCACAGTCCCCCGAATGAAATTGCGATGCCATAAGGGATGGCAAGACGATCACGCCGACGACGCATGACATGCCAGGCCCCAAACATGACTGTCAGCACCCCTCCGGCAATGGCCATGATAAGCAGCAAGGTCACAAACCATTGCGGCTCAATCCACAGTGCCAGAGCGGTGAGCAGCTTGACGTCACCGCCTCCCATCCAGCCAGCAGCGAACATGGCGGAGAATACTGCGAAAGCGGCAAGTGTGATGCCAATCTGAATGGCGATATCCGGCCATAAGGCCATCCCGCTTGCCCACCAGAACAATGGTGCGCACAGTGCGATTCCGGCATTCAGCCAATTGTCTATGCGTCTGCTACGAAAATCGGTAAAGGCTGCGACCAGCAGCGCGATTGCCAAGGCCGCAAGTAACCCGTACTGAAGATATGCACCAAGCATGAATGCCCCCAAACGTCTGAACTCATCCAGGGTGCTACACGTTATGGCTTACCAAACAGTAACCAACACCGGGAGGCCGGTATTAGTCACATCCTGAAACGGTCCATGTCATTGATTGATCGTAGAAAAATATCTTCTGCAGCAACAGAGACGGTGTGGCTGGCGCCTGATGGCTGGCCTGTCCGACGAATAGACTGGCATATACTTGCCGGGCAAAACAGGGGGTCAATCCTGTTCCTTGCCGGACGTAATGACGCCTATGAGAAATATCTTGAAAGTCTGGAGCAATGGCATCAGGCAGGCTGGCGGGTCACCGCGCTGGACTGGCGAGGCCAGGCCGGATCGGGGCGGCTGGGGCATGACCGGGGGACTGGCCATATCGCAGATTTCTCTGTCTGGATTGATGATCTTGCCGCCTTCTGGGATGAGTGGAGCCAACCCGGAAACGGGAATGATACACCTGCACCGCATATTCTGGGTGCTCATTCGATGGGCGGACATCTGGCCCTGCGCACGGTAGCGGAAAAACGTGTGACGCCCGATGCCGTTTTTCTCTCTGCCCCGATGCTGGGTTTTGCAGCGCAGCCGCTTCCTCCGGTGTTCATGCACCAGATTGCCCGTCTGATGCGCGGGCTGGGCGATCCGGCGCGTCCGGCCTGGAGATGGAGCGAGAAACCCGGAACACTTCCTGCCGGACGTTCATCTATCCTGACTCATGATGCAGATCGTTACGCTGATGAGCAATGGTGGTATGGTGCGCGCCCGGAACTGGCCATGGGGCCGGGGAGCTGGCAATGGGTCGAACGGGCCTATGCCTCCATGAAGGAATTATCCGAACCGGGTGTTCTGGAGCACATACAGGTTCCGGTGCTGATTCTTGCGACAAGGCATGACCGGCTGGTGTCATTTTCCGCAGCACGCAAGGCGGCAGAGAGACTTCCACAAGGGGAGCTGATCGAATTTGGCAAGGAATCCCACCATGAAATCTTGCGGGAGGTGGATTCTGTGCGTAATCGAGCGATGGATGCCATTGCCGATTTTCTTGACCGTGTTGCACCTGCTCCAGCACATGCGCCATAACCTGCCGGAAGCTGAATGACAGATCCGCATTTTGATTATGTGATTATCGGTGCGGGAATGGCCGGGGCAAGCCTGGGGGCGGAGCTTGCGCCTTTTGCGTCGGTTCTGGTGCTGGAGGCAGAAATGCACCCCGGTTACCATGCAACGGGCCGGTCAGCAGCGTTCTGGCTGGAAACCTATGGCGGGCCACAGGTGCAACCCTTGACAAGCGCCTCCGGCCCGTGGTTCAGGGAACATGGTTTTCTTGGCGCGCGCGGCGCATTGACAATAGCGCGGGCGGGGCAAGAGTCCGAGCTGCAGAAATTTGCCGATCAATACAGGAAATCCGGGATCCGCCTTGTTCCTTTGGGCAGGCAGGAGCTGGTGGGTATGCTACCCGGCCTCAGGCCCGTATGGACGCAGGGGATGCTGGAGTCTGATTGCTGTGACATTGATACTGCCGCACTCCATGCGCATTATCTGGCCATTTTGCGCAAGGCAGGCGGTGAAGTGCGGCTTCGCAGCCAGCTTGCCGGGGCCGTGCGCAACAAGGACAAATGGCATATTTCCCTGTCTGGTGGTCATGGACTGACAGGTTCAGTGCTGATCAATGCCGCCGGCGCCTGGGCGGATGACGTGGCGATACGGTCGGGTGTGGCGCCCATTGGTATCCAGCCCTTGCGCCGGACAATCGCGCAAATCCGGACCAGTCCCCGGCCTCCGGCCAGCCTGTCTCTGGTGCTGGACGTGGATGAGCAGTTCTATTTCAAGCCCGAAAGCGGGCGGTTATGGCTTAGTCCACATGATGAAACGCCCAGCCAGCCATGCGATGCCGCGCCAGAAGAGCTAGACATTGCAAAGGCCATTGACCGGTTCGGGCAGGTGACGGACTGGACAGTTGAAGCGGTTGAACGAAGCTGGGCAGGGTTGCGCAGCTTCGCAACGGATCGCGTGCCAGTTTACGGATATGACCCGAAAGAGCCTGCCTTTTTCTGGTTTGCAGGGCAGGGCGGGTTCGGCATCCAGACAGCTCCCGCCGCTGCACGATTGGCCACACAGATAATGCGCGGGCTGCCTGCTGATGAGATGACACGCGGCATTGACCTGAAAGCCTTTTGTCCGTCGCGTTTCCGGTAGTTATTATCGGTCCCCGCTCCATGTGCGCAGGCCCGGTCGGGTGCGGTCCTCACTTTTGAGGGCTTCGGCAACTGCGGGACGGTTCGTTACCCGTTCACGCCAGTCAACCAGACGAGGAAAACGGGTTGCAACCTGCATTTCGGGGAACATGCGCTCAACCATCATGCCGCAATGGGAATAGAAATTGATATCGGCAAGCGTGTAGCTTTCTCCCGCCAGCCATGGTGTTTCAGCCAGCTGGCTTTCCACCTTGTTGAGAGCATAGTCGATCTTTTCGCTCGCATGGGCAAGTTCGGCATCGGAAAAGCCTGATCGTGCCTGCATCCATTTCCTGCGCTGGTCAGGCAGGGGCACATGCTCCATCAATTGCTCAAAATCACCGCTTTCAATATTGCGGGCAATAACACCCACAAGCCGGTGCCATCCATGCATCGAGACATAGTTCATCACATGCTCGTCAACAAATTTGTTCCAGTAACGCATTGTTGCAGCGCCCACCGCATCACGCGGACGCAAGGGGCCGGATGCGGGCTGGATATCGGGAAAAACATCTTCGAGATATTCGTTGATCACCGTGGTATGTGTGATGATTGTGCCGTCATTGTCGAGCACGGGCACCTGACCTTCGGGGTTGATGGCGGTGAACCAGTCTGAATGTTGTTCAAACTTGTGCAGATCGACATAGATACTTTCATAGACGATGCCTTTTTCCCTGAGCGGGATCATCGACTTCAGGGAATTGGCTAGCGGCTCTGCGTGATAATATTTCACGGTCATATCTTTCTCCCGGGCAGGTGATACGTTTCTACCGGATTTCGATGCTTTCCAGAACGCCGCCATCCACGGCCCAGTCCTGTCCGGTCACATGGCTGGCATCATCGGACAGAAGGAAAGCAGCGACATTGGCCAGCTCATCGGCCCCGCCCATGCGCCGCTGGGGCACGCGGGCTTCGATCCCCTTGCGCTGATCACCAGGGACTTCAGCCATCATCGGGGTTTCGATGAAACCGGGGATCACGCAATTGCAGCGTACGCCAGCGGGAGCGGCCTCCACCGCCACTGCGCGGGTCAGGCCCAGCACGCCGTGCTTGGATGCGACATAGCCGGCATTCATCGCCATGCCGCGCTTGCTGGCCAGACTGCCGGTTATCAGGATCGATCCCCTGCCGCGTTCGATCATGGCGGGCAGAACATGCTGGATCGCCCAGAACGGCGCCTTGAGATTGACGGTCAGAACCTGTTCGAACACCTCTTCGGAATAGGCAGCCATGGGGGCAAATGTTCCGCCAATCCCGGCATTCAGGAACAATCCGTCAATCGCGCCGTTCTGTTCCACCGCGCTGTCCATAGCGGCGATCAGTCCAGGTTTGTCGGCCACGTCGGCGACGGCGAATTTCGCGCCCACTCCCAATTCCTTGCACGCCGCATCCAGCATTTCCGCGCGGCGGGCAATCAATGTCAGCTTGCCCCCGGCGGCGGCGATGCGGTCAGCGGTGGCGCGGCCTATCCCGCTGGATGCACCGGTAATGACGATATGGCGTCCGGTGAAGTCCATCAGGCTGTTTCTCCAGGAATGTCGGCCGGATCACTCACGTCAGCCCCAGCACCCTGGCAGCGTTATCCTTCATGATGCCGGGCATCACTTCCTCCCTGAAGCCGACATCCTTGGCCGCTGCGATCCATTTGTCCGGATGGATCAACGGGAAATCGCTGCCGAACAGCATTTTCTTGCGTAACTGGGTGTTGGCATAAGTGATAACCTGTTTGGGAAAATATTTCGGGCTCCAGCCGGACAGGTCAATAAAGACATTGTTCTTGTGCAGAGCCATGGACAGGCTTTCATCCACCCATGGCCAGCTGGGATGGGCAAGAATGATCTTCATGTCGGGAAATTCTACCGCCACATCGTCGATCAGGATAGGTTGACCATATTTCAGCCGCATCCCGCCCCCGCCGCGCATCCCCGTGCCCATGCCCGAATGGCCGGTATGGAAAATGGCTGGCAGTTTGTATTCGTTGATCACTTCATAGATCGGCCACGCCATACGATTGGCAGGGTGGGCATTTTGCGCGATACCGTGGAACTTGAAGCCCTTGACCCCGTAATTCTCGATCAGGTCGAGAGCTTCACGGGCACCATATTTGCCCTTGTGGGGGTCAATACTGGCAAAGGGGATGCAGATATCGTCATTCTTGCCCGCGATCTCCGCCACTTCGTAATTGGAAACCCGTTTGGCGCCCATGCCGCTTTCGCAATCGACAGTGAACATGCAGAAAGCGATTTTGCTTTCACGATAGAGTTCGATGATTTCCGGCATTTTGGGCCGTTCGCGCGGGGCCTTGAAATAGGCGCTGGCAGCATCGAAAAATTCGCCCATCACCGGGTCTTCAGGATCATGGCAGCTCACTTCGGCATGGACATGAACATCAATGGCGCGGATTTTGGAAAGATCTATGGGCACGGCAGCCTCTTTGTCTGGAGATGAAGGCCCGCAACTGGTTTGCGGGCCTTGCAATATAGTATGGCTCAGAGCTGGATGATAACGGTCTTTGTTTCCTGATAGGCAGACAGACCCTCAATGCCCTGTTCGCGGCCAATGCCCGATTCCTTGAACCCGCCAAAGGGCAGGGCTGTGTCTATCACGGCATGGCAATTGCCCCATACAGTGCCAGCTTTCAGCTTGCTGGCAAGTTTGTGCATGGCTGCAACATCTCTGGTCCAGATTCCGGCGGCAAGGCCAAAGCAAGTATCATTGGCGGCTTTTGCAACCTCGTCCAGATCATCAAATCGCTGGGCGACAACAACAGGGCCAAAGATTTCCTCTCTTACCACGCTCATTTGTGGGTTTACATCGGCAAGGATCGTCGGGTTCACGTAATAGCCTTCGGGGCTGTCTCCGCCCATCACCACGCTGGCTCCATCGCGCTTGCCTGCATCAATATACCCCATGACGCGTTCATGCTGCTCTTTCGAAACCAGCGGCCCCATATGGGCATCAGGATCCAGGCTGGCGCGTGGTGCCCAGAAATCGGCTGTTTTTGTCATGCCTTCAAGCACATCATCAAACACGCTCTTGTGAGCAAACAGACGGGAGCCTGCAACGCAGACCTGCCCTGCATTGAAGAAGATTGAACCGGCAATGCCGGGCGCAGTTTCTTCGACATTGACATCGGGCATCACGACAACCGGACTTTTTCCGCCCAGCTCAAGTGTAACGCGCTTCATGGTGTCGGTAGCGTTCTTGTTAATCAGTTTGCCGATTTCGGTTGATCCGGTGAAGGCGACCTTGTCCACATCGGGGTGCTTTACCATCCGGTCGCCTGCCGTATGGCCATAGCCGGTAATGATATTGACCACGCCAGCCGGAATCCCTGCTTCGGTAATCAGGTCCGCCAGTTTCAATGCGGTAAGACTGGTCTGTTCTGCCGGTTTGAGAATGACCGTGCAGCCTGCTGCCAGTGCCGGAGCAATCTTGAGGCAGGCCATCAGCAGCGGAAAGTTCCACGGCACAATCTGCGCGGCAACGCCGACAGGCTCCTTGCGCGTATAGCCCAGCACCTGTCCGGTTGGCATGGTATAGGGATCAATCGTCTGTCCACCGGACTTGCTGGCCCATCCGGCCATAAAGCGTATATGTCCAATCGCACCGGGCACATCCACAACACCGGCCATGCCCTTGGGCTTGCCATTGTCAATCGCTTCCAGCTCGGCAAACAGATCGGCATTGGCCTCGATCAGATCAGCAAGGCGATGCATGATCCGCTCCCGCTGGATGGGGGGCAGGCCATACCAGCGATTGTCATCAAAAGCGGTGCGGGCTGCGGCAACCGCCCGGTCAACATCCTTGTCGGTCGCCTCAACCATTTTGCTGACAATCTTGCCTGATGACGGGTCTTCTATGTCGATCAGCTCCCCGCCGCTGGAATCGACCCATTCACCGTCAATGAACAATTGCGGCTTACGATCAAGGAAAGCCTGTGCAGCAGCGGAATAGGCGCGCTGTGTGCGGTCAATTGTAGTCACTTCATTCATGGGGTCAGTCCTTTCATAAACAGGGTCAGTTTTTGGTCTGTGAGCCTTTTTGTGTGTCGATTGGCCTGTCCTCATTGGCCCGCTTGATAACATACTGCCGGATTGCCTCGATTTTTTCTGCGCCCAGTTCGGCAAAATTGGGCATTCCGTTATTTTGCAAGGCGCCTTTCTGGACAACCATGGCCCAGCTATCCTTGTTGCCAATCAGGGCAGAGCGGCGAAGGTCAGGAACTTCGGTGGAGCCGACTGCGGCATCACCGTGGCACTGGCCGCAATAGCGCCCGTAATTATAGCTTCCGGTTGTGATCTGGGTCTCTGTTCCCTGGAAAGGAGGCGGGTCAATCGGCATACGCGACAGGGGCGGAGCATCGGGCAGGGCGGCGCTGCCACCCAGCCTGAACACCAGCAGGCGCGAAATATTGGGCACAGCGCCCGATGTTTCATTGATAATGCCGCCCGGTGCCAGTGCCCAGATTCCGCCCCAGCCTGCCAGAACGGCAACATATTGTTCGCCATCCAGCGTATAGGTTACAGGGGCTGCGACAATTCCTGTCTGGGCGGGAAAAGACCATAATTCCTTGCCGTCAGTAGTGGAATAGGCCTTGAAAAACCCTGCGGCTGTTCCCTGAAATACCAGCCCGCCGCCGGTTGCGAGCAGGCCGCCATTCCATGGGCCGGGATATTGCACCCGCCAGCGTTCTTCCTGTTTCACAGGGTCCCACGCGATCAGAGCGCCGCGCGTTCCCGCTGCAGCACCAGCCCGGACTTCGGGGATCGCAGGTAACGAGCCGGCTCCCATATCTACCCCGACATTAAAGCCGCGGCTGGGATCAGCCTTCCAGTCTTTTTCCGGGAAATAGGGAAAGCCTGCCTCGATTTCGGGAATATAGACAAGCTTGTCGGACGGGCTGAACGCCATAGGATGCCAGCTATGGGCACCGCCCGCGCCGGGCTGGGAGATAAAGGGTTTTCCGGTCGTGCCGTAACGTGCTTCGGGCACTTCGACAGGGCGGCCGGTTTGCGGGTCAATACCTGTTGCCCAATTGACTTTGGTGAAGTTCCTCGCCGAAATAAACTCGCCGGTTTCGCGGTCTATCACGTAGAAGAAACCGTTTTTGGGTGCCTGCATCAGCACTTTGCGCTGCTGGCCATCAATGTCCAGATCTGCCAGCATGATATGCTGTGTGGCTGTAAAATCCCAGCTTTCCCCCGGTGTTGTCTGATAATGCCAGACATATTCCCCGGTGTCCGGCTTTAATGCGACGATGGAAGAAAGATAGAGATTATCCCCGCCACCGGGAGAGCGATAGGCCTGGTTCCACGGGCTGCCATTGCCCACCCCGATATAGAGCAGGTCAAGCTCCGGGTCATAGGCCATGGAATCCCAGACGGTGCCTCCTCCGCCCAGTTTCCACCATTCGCCGTTCCATGTTTCCCGCGCTTTGGCCAGATGGGCAGGTTCCTTGCCTTCCTCTTCCGGGCCTCCGGGTATGGTATAGAACCGCCAGAGCTGTTCGCCACTTTCGGCATCATAGGCAGAAACATATCCGCGCACGCCATATTCTGCGCCGCCATTGCCGATAATCACCTTGCCATCAATAATGCGCGGTGCGCCGGTGATAGTGTAAGGCTTTGACTGATCGACCGTGACCTTTTCCCACACTTTCTTGCCGGTTTCCCGATCCAGTGCGATCAGGCGACCATCCAGCGTGCCAAGATAGAGCTTGTCTCCCCATGTAGCGAGGCCGCGATTGACGACATCACAGCAGGTATAGGCGGCGCGTTCGCCCGGAACTTCAGGGTCAAACTGCCATAATTTTTTGCCGGTGCGTGCATCAAAGGCAACCGCCTTGGACCATGCGGTAGTAATATAAATCTTGCCATCAATGACCAGCGGTGTGGCTTCCTGACCGCGAGAGGTATCCAGATCGGCAAACCATGCAAGACCAAGATCACCTACCGTATCGCGGTTGATCTGGTCCTGCGGGGCGAAACGCTGTTCATCATAGGTGCGGCCATGGGTCAGCCATTCTGCCTGATCATTGGCGGCATCCAGCAATTGCTCTGTGCCGATGCCGGTATTCGAGGCGCCGCTCTCCTTGCAACCCGAAAGGGCTAGCGCCAGTGCTGTCGATATCGCCAATATTGCGCCCGATCTGAAATGCACTCCATGTCTCCCGTGCCGTTGATTACGGTCTTCTGCCGTGTGCCCGGAGCGGGATGACATATGATTGGTCACATCCCGCTCTTTATCTTTTTGTGGTCGTGTGATTTTTTGACACAAACCGGCGTCCACTTTTTGTCATCACACTCAATGGGTCCTGACCCTAGTTCACCATGCGCGCATTTTCGCCCCAATAGGGGATGCGCAGTTTTTTCTTGTCCATCTTGCCCGCTGCTGTGCGCGGGATTGATTCCACAAATACAACTGTTTTGGGGGCCTTTACCCCGCCCAGACGCAATTTTGCATGGGCGATAATATCGGCTTCGCTGATGTTGTCTCCTACGATAACGGCATGAACCTGCTCGCCCCATTTCTCATGCGGGATGCCAAATACTGCCGCTTCGCGCACTTGCGGTAATTCGGTGAGGGCGGCCTCAACCTCGGCGGTAAATACGTTGAAGCCACCTGTAACCACCATGTCTTTCTTGCGATCGACAATATAGAGATAGCCTTCCTCGTCAAACTTGCCGACATCGCCGGTATGGTGCCAGCCGAATTTGCGAATTTCTGCCGTTGCTTCGGGCAATTCAAAATAGGAATCGGTTACCAGCGCGCCGCGCACGCAGATTTCACCGGCTTCACCATGCGGAACCTCGTTTCCATCATCATCCAGCAATGACACCATGATGGATCGTGTAACCTTGCCGCAGGATGCCAGCTTTTCCGGTGCAGATGCCGCGAAGCGGGCTACATCTTCAGGAGGGAACCATGCCACAATCATCGGACATTCCACCTGACCATAGCTCTGGCACATGCACGGCCCGAAGGTTTCCACCGCCAGCCTCAGTTTTTCGGGGCTGCACGGACTGCCGACCAGAA
>JBKEEC010000269.1:0-8333 GCA_047975785.1 Sphingomonadaceae bacterium
ACCTCGAATTTTCCGTGCGGCAACTGGCAGAGTGGAATGTATTTCTGCTCTGTTTTCTGATCGACCCAGACCGCATGACGTTGACTGAAAGTGCCGCGCCCTGAATCCTGCCCGGACAGACGAACGCCAAATCCTTCGGTGACCAGACTGCCATAAGCCAGAGATTCTGCGGTCGCCCAGTCAAAACCCTCTCCGGTTTCAAACATTTTCTGTTTGGCATCAATCACCCGGCGGAGCGTCCGGTGCACTGAAACATCATCGGGAATTGTGGTGAGTGTTTTGCCCAGACTTTCGAACAGTTTTGGCTCAATTGCAGTATGAATATTACGGCGTGCCGTTTCCGGATCAACCGGCTTGTTAAGGCCGCTCCACCTGCCCCCAAACCAGTCCGCCTTATTGGCCTTGTAGCTGTCAGCAGCAGCAAATTCATCGCTGAGAAGCTGGTCAAACTCTGCCCGCAAACTGTCAACATAGCCTGATTCAATCTCGCCCTCACGAACCAGACGTTCGGCATAAAGTGTGCTGACCCTGGGGTGCTGACGTATGCTGGCATACATTAATGGCTGGGTGAAGCTTGGCTCGTCCCCTTCATTATGGCCGAAGCGTCGATAGCACCACATATCAATGACGATATCGCGCTTGAACCGCTGACGGAAATCAATCGCCAGCTTGCAGGCGAAGGTTACGGCTTCAGGGTCATCGCCATTGACGTGAAGAATTGGCGCCTGCACCCCTTTGGCGACATCGGACGGGTAGGGGGAAGAGCGCGCAAATTTGGGGCTGGTGGTAAAGCCGATCTGGTTGTTCACTACAAAATGGATACACCCGCCTGTATTATACCCGCGCACGCCTGAAAATCCGAAACATTCCCAGACAATGCCCTGTCCGGCGAAGGCGGCATCACCATGAATGAGGACAGGCAACACCTGCTCGTGGTGGTCAAGGTCATCACGAATGGCCTGTTGTGCGCGGGTTTTGCCCAGAACAACAGGGTCAACGGTTTCCAGATGGCTCGGATTGGGAACCAGCGACATATGCACTGTAATTCCGTCAAATTCCCGGTCAGTGCTGGTGCCGAGATGGTATTTCACATCGCCGGAGCCGCCAACATCTTCAGGATTGGCGGTGCCGCCGGAAAATTCGTGAAAGATCACGCGGTAAGGCTTGGCCATCACATTGGCGAGCACATTCAGCCGTCCGCGATGGGCCATGCCGTAAATGATTTCACGCACGCCAAGCTGGCCACCATATTTGATGACCGCTTCCAGCGCCGGGATCATGCTTTCGCCGCCATCAAGGCCAAAACGCTTGGTGCCGACATATTTCTTGCCGAGAAATGTTTCATATTCCTCGCCGCGGATAACGGCAGCAAGAATGGCGCGTTTGCCCTCAGGCGTGAACTGGATAACCTTGTCCGGCCCCTCGATCCGGTCCTGAAGGAATCGGCGTTCTTCCACATCGGAAATATGCATATATTCCACGGCCACATGGCCGCAGTAATTCTTGCGCAGAATCTCTACCAGTTCGTGGACTGTTGACCATTCCAGTCCCAGAGTGCCGCCGAGATAGACAGGCCGATCAAGCGCATCACCGGAAAATCCATGATATTCGGGGGTCAGATCCTGCGGGATTTCGTGCTTTGACAGGCCGAGAGGATCAAGATCGGCAGCCAGATGCCCCCTGACCCGATAGGTGCGCACCAGCATCATGGCGCGGATGGAATCACCGGCGGCCTGCTCAATGGCCTTTTCGTCCATGACCTTGCCAGACTTTTGCGCCGCCTGCCGGATGGCAAGCTGCATTGCAGTCGGGTCAAGCGAACGGGTCAGTTCGTCTTCATTCTCCCCGCCGACCAGCGGCCAGTTGCCCCGTTGCCAGGACGGTCCGGGTTGCGGGTCCTCAGGGAGAAAATCATGCAGTTCATTACCCATTTGGGGCACTCCGGCAACCGGGAAACAATCCGGCAATAAAACAGGGGCAAAAAAACAGGGCAGGTGAGGGCGGCACAGAAATATGCCGCCCGGCTGCAATCAGACGAGTTCTTTCAAAAGGGCGTCCAGCGTGGTTCCCAGTTCGCTTGGGCTGGGTGAGACACGGATGCCGGCACTTTCCATCGCTGCGATTTTATCTTCGGCGCCGCCTTGTCCACCTGACACAATTGCCCCGGCATGACCCATGCGGCGTCCCGGAGGCGCAGTACGGCCCGCGATAAAGCCGACCATAGGCTTGGAACGGCCGCGTTTTGCCTCATCCTTGATGAACTGTGCGGCTTCCTCTTCTGCACTGCCGCCAATCTCGCCAATCATGATAATGGATCTGGTTGCGTCATCGGCAAGGAACAGTTCCAGCACATCAATGAAATTGGTGCCATTGACCGGATCGCCGCCAATGCCAACCGCTGTTGTCTGGCCAAGGCCGACCATGGTTGTCTGGTGAACAGCTTCATATGTGAGGGTGCCTGACCGGCTGACGACACCGACAGAACCCTTTTTGAAGATCGAGCCGGGCATAATGCCGATCTTGCATTCGTCCGGTGTCAGTACGCCGGGGCAGTTTGGGCCGATCAGGCGGCTTTTGCTGCCCGACAGAGCACGTTTTACGCGAACCATATCCAGCACGGGGATACCTTCGGTAATGGCAACAATCAGCTCCATCCCGGCGTCAATCGCTTCAAGGATGGAATCGGCGGCAAAGGGCGGCGGCACATAGATGCACGAAGCCGTCGCGCCGGTTGCTGCCCTGGCTTCTGCAACAGTGTCATAAACGGGCAGGTCAATATGGGTGGTGCCACCTTTTCCCGGTGTAACACCGGCAACCATTTTCGTGCCATAATCCAGCGCCTGCTGGGTGTGGAACGTGCCGGTGTCACCCGTCATCCCCTGGGTGATAACTTTGGTGCATTTGTTTACGAGGATGGACATTTATTGTCTCCGGAGCATGAAAACGAAAACGGAATGTTATGAGATCTTAGAGGTTTGGGGCTATGATAATGTTCACGCCGAGAGCGTCGCTTTCGGGTTCGAACTTAACCCGGACCAAATGCTCTTTTGTCTCATAGAACTGAGAAAGCTTATCGTCACTAACGGTGGGGTTTCGGAGGGCGAACTTGCTCAACCGCGTCACCGCAGAAAAGCCCATGTCTTGCTGCAAGCCCGTATTCAGGCTTGAGTGGTCCGCGTTTACATCAAGAAAGGCCAGAATCCGGCAGGCATTAGTGCCTGCGTGTTGTGTTATTGTAAGCAGGATGTTGCGACGCACGTAGCCGATACCTCGCGACGCCGGCAAACTGCGCTCAAAGTTGACAGGTTTGTTGCTCAGTTTGACCCAACCTCGCGATTCAAGCTCTGATGCAGTGGTCGCAAGTGGAGTCTGAGTTTCACCCCGGCAATCTTTCACGGCCTCGATCAGGTCTGCAACTGTCGTTTGAGCGGACGTGACTGCGTCAAGAGTTTGGGAGATGCTGTTACCTTGCGCCGTGGCCGGTGTGGCCACAGCGCAAAAAGCCACAAAAGCCACAAAGGTAAACCAATTACGCAAGACTACTCTCCAGTCCCTTGCACACTTCAAGCAGCTCCTCGACTGCATCCACGCTGACCTTCAGATTCGTTGCTTCTTCGTCCGACAGTTCGATTTCGATCACATCCTCGATACCGCCAGCGCCAATCACGGCGGGGACGCCGACATACAGGCCGTTCACTCCATATTTGCCGTCAACATAGGCGGCGCAGGGCAGGATGCGTTTCTGATCACCCATATAGGCTTCAGCCATGGCAATGGCGCTGGTGGCAGGCGCATAATAGGCAGAGCCTGTTTTCAGCAGACCGACGATTTCACCGCCCCCGCTGCGCGTGCGCTGCACGATGGCATCAATTGCATCCTTGCTGCTCTTGCCCATTTTAACCAGATCATCGACCGGAATACCGGAAATGGTAGTATAGCTGGTGACAGGAACCATCGTGTCCCCATGGCCGCCCAGCACAAAAGCGTTTACATCCTTGACCGAAACCCCGAATTCCCATGCAAGGAATGTTGCGAAACGGGCACTGTCCAGCACACCGGCCATGCCGACCACCTTGTTGTGGGGAAGGCCGGAAAATTCGCGCAGCGCCCACACCATCGCATCCAGCGGATTGGTGATGCAGATAACAAAAGCGTCCGGCGCATGGGATTTGATTCCTTCGCCCACTGATTTCATTACGCCAAGATTGATACCGAGAAGGTCATCCCGGCTCATGCCTGGCTTGCGCGGCACGCCAGCAGTGACGATGATAACATCGGCCCCGGCAATATCGGCGTAATCATTGGTGCCGGTGATCCGGGCGTCAAACCCTTCAATCGGGCCGCACTGGGAAAGGTCCAGCGCCTTGCCCTGGGGCATTCCCTCGGCAATGTCGAACAGGACGATGTCGCCCATTTCTTTCTTGGCAGCCAGATGCGCGAGTGTGCCGCCAATCATGCCAGCGCCGATAAGTGCAATTTTCTTGCGGGCCATGTCCGGTAATTTCCTTCCCTGCAGCGGGAACGCCAAGCCAGAACGAAACAATAGCCAACACCCCCACGTCCCGCGGCGAGATGACGGCTGGTTCGTTGCCCACCTAGGCCTTGTCAGGTTGGATTGCAACCTCGAAAAGCCACGGATTTTGCACTATATTTGATAATAATATTCAATAGTAATTACAGGGGCCGAATGGCGGCAGTTCTGGTGAATTTGCTCTTTCGGCCCTGGGGTATGGTCCTGCTATCTGGTATCTGCCTGTGCTTCCAGCCTTGTCGCCCGGCGCTTGTCGAAAGTCCTGCAAATTTCCAGCCACCAGGCAAATTCTTCTGTGTCGCCCTTGTTCTGGGCGCTTTCGGCGCGATCCTGTGCGACTTCGGCGGAGGAAAGGCCATGCTCGCTGAAATGGCGCAGTGCTGCCTGCAGGCCTTTATCATCCATCAGTCGGCCACTATCATCATTGGCTTTCGGATTGAGCGTGGGGAGGGTGAGTGCCCGCGTAACCGGTGAAGTTGAATCGGAACGGGTGGCGGCAAGATGAACCGTCATTCGGGCGCAATCCTTTGATGAGAAGTCGATAAGCGCCTTTATGTGCAACCTGCCCTAAAACTTCGTGTTTTATGAAGGTTTAGTGAGCGTTAACCGATTTCTCATCCCCGTCACGCGAGATGGAACCCGGCGATGAAATCCAGCGGCCACTAT
This sequence comes from Sphingomonadaceae bacterium, assembly GCA_047975785.1. Taxonomy (GTDB): domain Bacteria; phylum Pseudomonadota; class Alphaproteobacteria; order Sphingomonadales; family Sphingomonadaceae; genus JACXVD01. Next base: position 5,198 of record JBKEEC010000269.1, read on the forward strand.
TGGCATATTCGGGTTTGACAGTGCCCGATGATGGCAGATTTTCTGCCTTGAACAGATTATCACCGCCGCGCGCCTCAATTGCTGCATTATAAGCCGGTGGTGGCATGGGAGCAGAGGGACGCAAGGCACTTGTGGATGATCCATAGGAAGTAGCAGCCGCCTTCTGTGCGGCCTCAAACTCACGGGCAAGAGCGAGCGGATCTGTCGCCGCTGCACTTTCTGTAATTACCGAGCGTGGGTGCGGTGCTGCGGCAGGCTCTCCGCCCCGGTAGGCAGAGGAAAACGCCCCCGACTTTCCGGCCGCGCCGCGCCAGCGATAGAAACGGTGGGCGCCGATAGTGCCGATCATGTCGAGACTGGATGCCCAATATGGGTTTATCCAGACTGTATGATAATGTGTTGCCAGTCCGACAGGGCTGTAAACCGCCCCCGCCAGCGCATCCCGCGCAACCATATTCGCCCTGGCCATACCGCCAATTGAGGGTTTGCGCCGTAAGGAGCCATCACAGGTAAAGCTGAACTGGCAACCAGTAACCCGTTCTGACCCCTGAAACACAACACCGCATACGCTGTTGGGGTAGCTGGGATGGGCGACACGATTCAGCACGACCTGCGCAACCGCGCGTTGTCCGTCCAGACTTTCACTTGCTGCTTCGTAATAAACGGCCATGGACAGGCATTGCTGGGCACGCATCCGGTCCAGTCCGGTGCCGCCAAAGCGGAAACTGTGAGCGGCAGGTCCGACATCGCGCACCTGAACCAGTGCGTTATCCTCCTCTTCCTCACTCTGGGTGCTGAAGGGGTTGATGGCATCGATCACGGTGGACAGACCATTACCTGCAGATACTTTCGGGGTATCTTCAAGGTAATAGAAGGCAGAGCCTGGAAACCCGCTGCCTGGCTGTTCAAAGGGCATTGGTGCTATGTCAGATTCGCCTGCCTGAACAGCAAGATTTGCAGGATGCAGTGATTGCCAGTCACCCGGAGCGGCAAAAGCGGGAACTGCAATCGCTGCCGCCAATGCGCTCAACCGTCTGCCATAGTGGTGCCTGGGCCGGGCAGAGCGACGAATGCTGCGTGGACTACGCCCAAACCGGGCATGAAACGGAGCCGGGCAGTCTTCTGCCACGCCCTCGTTTTGTGCCTCTATCGGCGTGATGCCTGCATGTGCAATCAATCGGCCTGTCCTGTGTATGGCGTATATAGCGCCAGTATCCGCAGCATTAGGAGAGATTATCATGCCAGAGGATTAGTCGCGAGCGCCCCGTTTCAGGCGTCTCTTGGCGGGACAGGCGCAAAACAAGCGTTAATTTTCGTGTTGAACAAATTCTTTATGCGCACCGCTATCATTCGATGTAAAGAATAGCCAAATATTCAGCCTGACCCTGATGTTTTGCCTGATATTGTCGAAGTGAGATTTATTCATCTATTTGTTCATCTATCAGCAATTATCGAATGAATAATCCGGCAGGCCGCATTTTGCACATTGATAAAAGGACATTACCGATGAAAGTTTTTCATAAGTTGCGATTTGCAGCCCCTGTAACATTTCTTCTTGCTATCAGCCTTCCGGCCCCTGTCATGTCTCAATACACGATCAGCACGGGTACAGCGATGGATCTTTCTTTTGGTGCGGGTCAATATCTTCTGGGCCAGATAGTGCTCAAGGATGCGGCAAGGATGAGCCAGAAAAAGTCCGGTTCATCGTCTCCGAAGTCCAGCACGAATACCACGAGCAAGGTCGCGCCCTCGCCGAAGCCCGAATCTGTCAAGCTGACAGATACGCGATTCTCTCGGCGTGGAGGGCATAATGTCGCGTTAAACGGGATCGTTGCCACCTACCCCGCAGGGCAACAGGCAGAAGCACGTCAGCTATTTGACCAATTGCTCAATACCTATCCTTCGGTTATGCGCCAGCTTGGCCAGTCCGAAAACGATCTGGCAGTAGGGATGGCGGCCTATATCGCAGCGAATTATTCCGGTTATAACAATGTGCCCTTTCCTGACGAGAAATTTGCACCCCTGGTAGAGCAGATGCGTGAATCCATGCAGGCTGATCCGCAAATCGCAGCCCTGACGCCTGAAAAAAAGCAGAAGCTGAACGATACGATGGCAGCAATTGCCATGCAGGCGGCGGTGATGCAAAACAGGCTGCAGCAAAACCCCGACCCTGCAATGGAAAGTCAATTACGTCAGTTCAGCGAAAAAAATTTACGGGACGGACTGGGCATCAATGCCCGTGATATTAAGATTACTGAACACGGTATGATTTTGTAGACGCCCCAAACGGAAGGGGGAGGGCGGATTAAAGGGCTTTTGCTCCCGCCCCCCTTCAAGTTTTACGAGGTTTCTTCTGAAAGTTCTGGCGAGAGTGCGCTGATAGTCTGTGCTGCGACCAGATCGCCCACCACATTCAGCGTGGTGCGGCACATATCAAGGAAACGGTCTACACCAAGAATCAACCCGATACCTGCCGGGTTAACCCCTACACCAGTCAGGATCAGGGCAATGACCGGCAGCGAGCCACCGGGAACACCGGCTGTCCCAATTCCGGCCAGAATACATATCAGCATCACGAAGGCCTGATCCATAAGGCTGAGTTCTACTCCAAAGAACTGCGCCAGAAACAGCACGGTTACGCCTTCAAACATGGCAGTGCCGTTCTGGTTCGCGGTTGCGCCTATGGTCAGCACAAAGCGCGCCACGCGGCGCGGCAGATTCAGTTCAGTATCTGCTACCCGCAGCGCAGTGGGCAATGTGGCGTTGGAACTGGCCGTGGAGAAGGCCATGACGCTTGCCTCGCGCGTTTGGCGGAAAAAAGCGACCGGGCTCTTTTGTGCCACGAATTTGAGGATCATTGGAAATACGCCGAACATCTGCAGTCCGAGCGCAAGCAATACCACGCCGACATAGGCAGCGAGCTTGAACAGGAGATCCCAGCCAAATTGTGCGGTCAAATTGAACTTGAAACAGAAAATTGCCAGCGGGGCGTGCTGGATGACGAAGCCGATCCGTTTCATCGCAACTTCAAACACACCCTCTATCGCGTCTTTCAGCACTGCCGTCCGTCGCGTTCGCACCATTAGCAGGCCAATCCCGAAAAACAGGGCAAAGAACATGACGGCCAGAATATCGT
>JBKEEC010000270.1:0-10626 GCA_047975785.1 Sphingomonadaceae bacterium
GCAAGGCTTCCGGTTTCCATTCCGATCTTCAGCGGACCTTCCAGACGTTTCTGCAGGTAACGCCCGATCTGCACCGGATCAGTCTTCACCTCCGCTTCGAGCACGATGAAGCCCTGATCATCGACGACACAGACGCTGGTTGAACGCTGGCTGACATCCAGACCGACGCTCCATGTTTCCTCATGCCGGATCACATCCTCCGGCTTCACTTTGACTGCCATTGCGATTTCCTTTCATGAACAGCCTGCACTTTGCAGGATCACGAAAATGTCTGCCCTTCCGGACACCATCGCAACGACCCTATATGTTGAAGGGGACTGTCCGGGTGATGCTGCCGGAACGGCGCAGGTAACGGATCGAATCCACCGCACTGTTCCGCACGGTCTTCAATAGCGGCTTAAGCGTCATGCCCGTCCTCAAAGTTGCGCAGCGCGAGCGAGCGGATGTGATTGATGTGCGAGGCAATCGCCGCGCGTTCGGTATCGAGACCGGCAAGAAACCGGGTCACTTTGTCAGCGCAACCCGCGGGATCCGCCAGGATTTCGGCTGCAGTCATCAGGTTCCCGGTATCCAGCCCGAGCAACAGCAGCAGGCCCTCCATCTTGTCCTTGTAGTCGATCCCGAAGACTGGCGTGCCCGCCCCGAGTGACGCGATCATCAGGTGCATTCGGCCCGACAGGACCAAATCGATCTCATTCACGAGCGCCTTGATCTCGGGTGCTCGGAACTGCTCGGCCGGTAGCAGAAGCCGGTCACCCAATTCGTCGCCAAGCCGCTGGAGAAGCGGTTCAAGACCCAGCCGGTCCGACGAGCTGCCACGCGTGTCATGACTGAGAAGCACGAATAAGACGTCAGATCGCGCTGCCACCTTGCGGAGTATCTCAGCGAAGCAATCAATTAATTGCGGGAAGAGATCGCGTTCCTCGAGTTCTAGCAGCAGCGGATGGAAATTCACCGCCACCACGGCGCGCCCTTTCGCTTTTGCTTCAGAAATCCGTGTCAGCAGCGGCTCCATGCGCTCAGTGGTCGCGGGCTTCAGAAGAAAGGCGACGTCCGCAACCTGCTGCGCCTCGCGGCCGCTGCCCTTTTCGAAACGCTCGAGCGACAGCGGGTCACGAATGTTGACGCGAATCTTGACATCCAGCTCCGAGAAGATCTCAGCAACTGTGGGATTGAAAAATTTCGACACGCTGAAGCCGGTAATGTAGCAGTCAGCGCCGTTGCGTGCTGCAAGGTCGAGCGCCATGATTTGTTCGCCGGAGAAGGACGGGTCATAACTGCCATCCATGCCATCGGCGCCCATCAGCACGGCGATCCGGAAGCGGTGGGTCGACATGACCTTCGCGATATTGTCCATCATGAGAGCCTTGCCCATCATCCTGATCGGCGTGGCGCTCATCTCGCGTGCCGCAGCGTCTCCTGGCGCGTCCGCTGTGGCAAAGAAGATCTGCATATCCGGAAACTTGTCCTGCCAGTAATCGAGAATTGATCCGATCATCGCCTGATCGCCCAACGAGGACGTGAGCAGGTAGGGATCAGAAGGGATCACAAGCAGGGAGTTCTCCAGCGAACCCGGAGTCGCCTGACCTCTCTGGCGCTCCCACGCGGCGCGACTAGCGCGCAACCTCCGCTCGAGAACTGCCTTGCGAATCCCGAAATTGCGCCAAGCATATTTCAGCGCGCGCTTGATCATATTACCTCCGGGAGAGCGAGAAGGTCCACAGATGTCCGACAGGCCAGCCGACAAACTCTCCGGCCCCCCGTGCCATGGCCACGTTGTGGTAAAAGCCGGACAGGCTGAGCACGGCGGATGCCGGCTGCTGCGTCCGGGTCAGCAGGCTGACGCCCAAGCCAAGCAGGACATAGGCAAGATAGGGGGGCCGGATTCGTCCGGCCCGGTGGCGTGTGAATTCGATTAAGCCGCCTGGCTTGTCGCGCGGATCTACCTACGCTCGCCAAAATTACAGCCACTTGAAGTGAACTGGATCCGGATTCCATGCGTGCAAGTCCTCCGTTTTGCCTGACCGACCGCTTCCCATTAGCCGAGCGGCCTGACTATGACGTTCATTATTATGCGATGCAATAGCTCCGTTCTGCTGTTGGGAGGAATGAACGGAAGATGTCTGGGATAATTGGCATAATTGACTAAAATTTTGAGAGATATCCTTTCATTTCCAACATGACACCGGCTACTCCGGCGGCACCCCGACTTTCACAAGCCGAAAATTTTGGCAGCCTTTTCATATTGCGGCGCACAATTTTGCCCGATAAGATGTGGGCTCATGCCATAAGGGATATGCAGCGAAGGTGCTGTCAGGTTATCCGCGGATGGGTAAGCGAAGGCCCGAAGATGAAATCTCACGCGGCTGCAGCGGACGCGGCGTTCCATTCCGCAAAAGCGGTGGCTCGGAATGTTCGCATTGTTTTTCTGGAGGTGAGGTGACGTTGGATTGCGAAGGTGTTGTAGATTGCGGAGTGGGTTGAGACGAACCGTTGGGCCTGGCCCTGCGATTTGAACCGCTGCATTTTTCTCTCTCGTCTTCGGATTGGAAGGTGACTGTTTTCGGCGCGATTGTTCTCCTGCAGTCGGCCGGGTTGGTGTCGAGCCAAGCCACCGAGTTCACGCAATGCGGCTTTGTACGAAGCCAGCCCGTCGGTAACGATTTTATCAGGTAAGAAGCCCTGGTTCTTCAGCAGTTTCCTGAGCAACTTCAGGGCTGCTTCTCTGTTCCGGCGCTTCTGGACGAGGACGTCCAGGACCTCATCTTCCTTATCGACGGCCCGCCACATGAACATCCGTTTGCCGTTGATCCGGACGACCATCTCGTCGAGGTGCCACACGCTATCGGCGCGGGCGCGACGGCGCCGGATGTTCGCTGCGATGGCTGGTCCGAACTTGTTAGCCCAGCAGCGTACGGTTTCGCAGGTTACATCGATCCCGCGCTGAGCGAGCATTCCTTCGACGTCGCGCACGCTCGTGGTGAAGCGAAAATAGAGCCAGACCGCCAGTCGGATCGTGTCGGGCGGGAAGCTGGCGCTTGAAGGATAGGGGGTGCATGCTCGTCTCCCTATCAAGCTAAGCGCCTGATTCGGAGACTATTTAGCGTTAGACTGACAGCACCGCCAAACACAATTGTTTAAGTTGCAGCAGTTTATTCATTTGTTTGAAAATGCTTTAATTACCAAAGGCGCTCTTTAGCCGGTCAAAAAAACCGGCACTTTCAGGACATTCCTTGCCAGTTTCTGTTTCCTGAAACTCCCTGAGAAGTTCCTTCTGGCGTGAGTTAAGCCGCGTTGGTGTTTCAACGGCAATTTCAACCACCATATCGCCGCGCCCTCTGCCCTGCAAAACAGGCATACCGGCACCACGCACCCGAAGCTGTTTGCCAGACTGGATACCCGCCGGAATTTGCAATTCACTGCTTCTGCCATCCAGATCCGGTATCTCGATACTGCCACCCAGCGCCGCAGTCGTAAAACTGATCGGGACATTGGCCAGCAATGTCGTGCCTTCCCGGCTGAAAACAGTATGCGGCGCAACATGGATAAAGATATACAGATCCCCCGCCGGCGCGCCATTAGGGCCTGCCTCACCCTTGCCAGCCATACGAATCCGTGTGCCGGTATCCACACCGGGGGGGATTTCCACTGACAGGGTTACCGGACGATCCAGCCGTCCTTCCCCGCGACATGCCGCGCATGGTTTTTCAATGACCTCGCCGCGCCCGTTACATGTGGGGCATGGGCGTTCAACAACAAAAAAGCCCTGCTTGGCGCGGACCTTGCCATGGCCATGACAGGTCGGGCACCCCCGTGTCCCTGTGCCTGGTTCTGCGCCGCTGCCGCCGCAGCTTTCACAGATCTGGGAAACTTCAATCTCGATTTCGGTTTTCTTGCCGTGGAACGCTTCTTCCAGCGATATTTCCATATCATAGCGAAGATCCGCCCCGCGCCTTACCTGCTGGCCAGAGCGCCCTGCGCCACCAAAGGCGCTTCCAAAAATAGTTTCAAACAGGTCGCCAATATCGCCGAAATCACCCTGGTTAAATCCGCCGCCTGCACTCGCGCCAGCCATGCCCTGCTGGAAGGCTTCATGGCCAAAACGATCATAGGCTGCACGCTTTTGCGGATCTTTCAGGCAATCATAGGCTTCATTGATCGCCTTGAACCGGCTTTCAGCCTCTGTATCCCCGGCATTGCGATCGGGGTGATACTGCATGGCAAGCTTGCGGTAGGAGGATTTGAGTGCTGCCGCGTCCGCATCGCGCGATACCTGCAACATCTCGTAATAATCAATCCGGGAATATGGCACAGTAAATCTTCTGCCCTGTGGCAAACCGCCACCGCAGCAAAAGTCTGCAGTGGCGGCTCGTTATTGGGACAAGAGCAATCTAGCCCTTGTTGTTGTCTTCATCGACCTCGGAAAACTCTGCGTCTACCACGTCTTCATCCGCCGAAGGTGCTTCTGCTGCATTGTCTGAACCGGCAGCGCCGCTGGCCTGTTCCTGTTCATAAATGCTCTGTCCCATCTTCATGGCCAGTTCGGTCAGCGCCTGCGCTCTGGAGTTGATAGCATCGGCATCATCACCTTCCAGCGCCTCTTTCGTATCGGCAATAGCCTTTTCAATATCGGCCTTCAGGCTGGCGTCAATCTTGTCGCCATGCTCTTCAATCTGCTTTTCTGTCGCATGGACAAGACTGTCTGCCTGGTTGCGGGCTTCAGCCCCCTCCCTGCGTTTCTTGTCTTCTTCAGCGAATTTCTCGGCATCCTGAACCATTTGTTCAATATCGCCATCACTCAACCCGCCGGAGGCCTGGATACGGATCTGCTGTTCCTTGCCCGTGCCCTTGTCCTTTGCCGAAACATTGACAATGCCATTGGCATCAATATCGAAAGTGACCTCGATCTGCGGGACACCACGCGGTGCCGGCGGGATACCGACAAGATCAAACTGGCCAAGCAGCTTGTTATCCGCTGCCATTTCCCGCTCACCCTGAAAAACGCGGATTGTCACAGCCTGCTGGTTATCTTCAGCGGTCGAATAGGTCTGGGTTTTCTTGCTCGGAATAGTGGTGTTCCGGTCAATCATGCGGGTAAACACACCGCCCAGAGTCTCGATCCCCAATGACAGGGGCGTAACGTCAAGCAGCAGGACGTCTTTCACATCGCCTTGCAGCACGCCTGCCTGAATGGCTGCACCCATGGCAACCACTTCATCAGGGTTTACGCCGGTATGGGGCTTCTTGCCGAAGTATTTTTCCACCACTTCTCGTACTTTGGGCATACGCGTCATACCGCCAACAAGGACGACTTCATCCACGCTACCCTTGTCGATACCGGCATCGGCCAGAGCCTTCTTGCAAGGTTCAAGCGTCCGCTGGATAAGCGGATCAACCAGCTGCTCAAGCTTGGAGCGGGTCAGTGTTTCGACCAGATGGAGCGGTGTCGTGCTGCCACCTTCCATGCGCGCGGTGATAAAAGGAAGATTGATTTCGGTCTGCTGGCTGCTGGAAAGCTCGATCTTTGCCTTTTCAGCAGCTTCCTTCAGACGCTGCAGCGCAAGCTTGTCAGTCCGAAGGTCCATATTTTCCTTCTTCCTGAACTCTTCCGCCAGATATTCAACAATGGCACTGTCGAAATCTTCACCGCCCAGAAAAGTGTCGCCATTGGTGCTTTTGACTTCAAACACGCCATCCCCGATTTCAAGGATGGAAACGTCAAACGTGCCGCCACCAAGGTCGTAAACCGCGATGGTTTTGCCATCATCCTTGTCCAGCCCATAGGCCAGCGCAGCCGCGGTAGGTTCGTTGATGATCCGCAGCACTTCAAGGCCTGCGATCTGCCCTGCATCCTTGGTTGCCTGACGCTGGGCGTCATTAAAATAGGCCGGAACCGTAATAACTGCCTGAGTAACGGTTTCCCCCAGATAGCCTTCAGCCGTTTCCTTCATTTTCTGGAGAATAAAGGCCGAAATTTGCGATGGGGAATAATCTTCGCCGCCCGCCTGGACCCAGGCATCGCCATTCTTGCCCTTTACAATAGTGTAAGGCACAAGTTCGGTGTCTTTTTTGGTTACCGGATCATCATAACGGCGACCAATAAGGCGCTTCACTGCAAAAACCGTGTTATCGGGGTTTGTGACCGCCTGACGCTTGGCCGGCTGTCCGATCAGTCGTTCACCATCCTTGGTGAAAGCGACAATAGAAGGTGTTGTGCGGGCACCTTCAGAATTTTCAATAACTTTGGGTTTTCCCCCATCCATAACAGCAACGCAGCTGTTAGTCGTACCGAGGTCGATACCGATAACTTTGGCCATTATTTCCCATCCTGTTCAATTGTTTGGACACCGTCCTTGTGCTCCCCTGAACAGGCAGAGCATTTTAGCGGCTCCCAGATATCTGGCGATATAGGTTTGCTTTCCCTTGGCACAAGGGATGGATCACATTAGTTTCATATCAATCGCAAAAAAGGAAATATCCGGAATGAAAAAAACACTGTTCGTCAGCCTTGCACTGGGAATCGCATCACTGGCCCTTTCAGCATGTGGTGATACAACCAGTCAGGACGCCACTGCAGAAGCACCGGACGGCGTGCCTGGTCTCGCCGTGACAGATGCCCGCATGATCCTTGCCCCTGTCGCGGGCAATCCTGCTGCTGTATATTTTGATCTCACTTATTCCGGCGATAAAAACATTGCTCTTCGTGCTGCGGATGTAGCTGGAGCAAAAAGCGCCCCCATGCATGATTATGCCGAGTGGGATGGCAAGATGCAGATGATGGATATGCTGCCGGTCGTGCTGAAAAACGGTGATACGCTGTCATTTGCTCCGGGCGGCAAACATATCATGGCGATGGATGTCTCCCCTGATCTGAAACCGGGCGATACCACCGAGGTGACGCTGACTTTTGCAGGTGGGGACAAGTTCAGCTTCCCGGCTGAAATACGCGCCGCTGGCGATGAGCGGTAGGGTCAGCACTCATTGACCACACAGCCATCTTGCCCGGCAGGAGGCACACGCAGCCTTACGCCGGGCGAGATCGCTCTTGCCCGCACCATTTTTGGTGATGCGATAGACTATTCCCGTGTCACCATTCAGCGCCGCAAATGGTTTCCGTTCCAGCCGCGCAAAGTGACTATGGCACCGCGGGGACATATTCATTTTCATCCCCTGTCGGCCAATTACTGTGATGATTTTTCGCAAGGGTCACTCTCCCTGCAAGGCCATTTCATGCATGAGATGACTCATATCTGGCAAAGCCAGCTGCGTGGATCATGGTATTTGCCGCTATGCCGACCTTTTTCCAGACGGTATGATTACACACTGAAGCCGGGGCAGCCGCTGGGCAGCTACGGGATCGAGCAGCAGAGCGAAATTATCCGCCACGCCTTTCTCTTGCGCAACGGTGGCAAGATTGCAGGCATCGCAGATAAATCCGCCTATGATTTGCTGGTGAACTTTCCCGGCGCGACCGGGTAATCCGTTAATCCGGTTTTTTGGCGACCACCACCATAGCCGGACGCAGCAAACGATCTTTCAGCATATATCCCGGCTGCATTTCCTGAACGATTGTGCCCGGCTCCTTGTCAGCAACCGGCATTTCCATCATTGCCTGATGCTGGTTCGGGTCCAGCGGCAGGCCCATAGCGGCAATGCGGGTGACACCATGCTGGCCAAATACTTTATCCAGCTCCCGCATGGTGGCTTCAATACCTGCAATCAGGCCTTTGGCACGGTCATCTTCCTTCAGCTCAGCCGGAACCGCATCAATCGCGCGGCCAAGGTTATCAGCCACAGAGAGAATATCGCGTGCAAAGCCGGTTGAGGCATAGGCCCGCGCATCGGCAATGTCTTTTTCCATCCGGCGACGCAGATTCTGGTTTTCCGCCCGTTCATACAGCACATCCTGCTGTGCCTTTTCCAGATCACCGCGCAGGGATTCGAGTGCTTCTTGCAGCCCTGTATCAACAGGTGCCTCAACATCTTCCGACAAAAGGAGTTCTTCAGGCACTCCATCCAGTTCCTTTGTCACCGCATCATCCTGCGGTGTCTCTTTATCCGTCATTTCAAAAAGCTTTCAGCTAACCAATACGCTTGCCCAGAGAACGGGCTGTGAAATCCACCATGGGGACGACCCGCGCGTAATTCAAGCGCGTCGGCCCGATTACACCCAGAACGCCAATGACTTTTCCTTCACGGTCACGATAGGGCGAAGCGACCACCGATGACCCGCTCAACGAGAACAGCCGGTTCTCCGCCCCGATAAAAATCCGTGTTGAATCAGCTTCACGGGCGCGGTCCAGCAATTCGGCAACCGATTTCTTGTCCTCCAGATCATCCAGCAAATGGCGCACCCGTTCAATATCGGTAAGGGCCGCTTCATCCAGCAGGTTTGCCTGCCCGCGCACTATCAGTACTGGACGTTGCCCGGCATCCTCGCTCCATACCGCCAGACCGCGCTCCACCAGATCCCGGCTTGCCTCGTCCAGCCGGGATCGCCCTTGTACGATTTCTGCCCGCATAACACTGGCAGCCTCATTCACCGTGCGCCCGGCAAGATGCGCGGTGATGTAATTTCCCGCTGTTTCAAGCGTCATGGCTGATGTGGCTCCGGGCAAGGCAAGCACCCGATTTTCTATCGAACCATCCTCACCGACCATGACGGCCAGTGCCTGCCCGCCGGGCAGCATGACAAGGCTGAACTCCTTGAGCCGTGTTTCCCGGCGCGGAACCAGCACCATTCCTGCCGCACCGGACACATCAGACAAGATGGCGCTGGTTGTTTCAAGCGCCTGCTCGATCGGGCCGGGGGAAGACAATCGGTGACGGATCGCCTGCTGTTCTTCTTTTGTGGGCTGCGTGACCTGCATCATCCCGTCAACGAACAGGCGTAACCCTCCCTCTGTGGGCAGGCGCCCTGCGCTGGTATGCGGTGCTGCAAGAAGCCCCAGTGCCTCCAGCTCGGACAGGACCGAGCGGATCGAGGCTGAGGAAAGGTTGATCGCTTTTGATTCGGCAAGGGTTTTTGACCCTACCGGCTGCCCTTTTGCCAGATATTCCTCAACCACAAGGCGGAAAATATCCCGCGCGCGTTCGGATAATTCGGAGACAGGAGAAGATGCCATGGGACCAATTTAACCGATCCCCTTGCAGCCTCAAGGGCAAAGCGCCTATCGAGCAGCAAAATGAATCGTTCACAGGAGTTTTCATGCGACCTTCCGGACGCGCCGCCGATGAAATGCGCGCAATCACCATTGAAACAGGCTATACCAAACATGCCGAAGGCTCCTGCCTGATTGCGTTCGGGGATACCAGAGTGCTGTGCACTGCCAGTATTGAAGAGCGTATTCCGCCATGGCTTCGCGGGAAAGGCGAAGGGTGGGTTACGGGAGAATACTCCATGCTCCCGCGTGCAACCCATACGCGTGGAAGCCGTGAGGCCGCACGCGGCAAGCAAAGTGGCCGGACACAGGAAATCCAGCGTCTTATAGGGCGCAGCCTGCGCGCTGTGGTTGACCTCAAAAAACTCGGAGAGCGGCAGATCACGCTGGATTGCGATGTCATTCAGGCCGATGGCGGAACACGCACGGCCAGTATTTCAGGCGCGTGGGTTGCGCTCAGGCTGGCAGTGAACGGCCTGATTGAAAGCGGCGCCCTGACCGAAGATCCGATTCTGGGCAAAGTCGCGGCTATCAGTTGCGGGGTCTATGAAGGAACTCCTGTTCTCGATCTTGACTATGCAGAAGACAGCAATGCCGATGCCGATGCGAATTTTGTGCTGATTGAAGGCGGCAAAATTGCCGAGGCCCAGGCCACGGCTGAAGGCGCACCTTATGATGAAGAGGCGCTGCTCCGCCTTCTCCGTCTGGCCCGTATCGGGTGTGACCGGATTTTCGTGGCACAGGATAAGGCCACCGGAAAATGACCCGTCGGCTCGGCTCCGGCACTCTGGTTATTGCCACGCATAATGCGGGCAAGCTGGCAGAAATATCGGCTTTGCTTGCTCCGTATCAGGTTAATTGTGTGAGCGCCGGGGCGCTGGGCCTGCCAGAGCCGGCCGAAACGGGAAAAACCTTTGTTGAAAATGCCCTGATCAAGGCCAGCGCGGCTGCGCAGGCTTCCGGCCTTCCTGCTCTGGCGGATGATAGCGGCCTGTCTGTTGCTGCGCTGGATGGAAGGCCCGGAGTCTATACGGCGGATTGGGCAGAGCGACAGTGGTTTGAAGGTGAACCTGGGCGGGACTGGTTCATGGCCATGGGAAAGGTTGAAGGACTGTTGCAGGCCGCCGGACCGGATGCACCGCGCAATGCGTGGTTTTCCTGCGTGCTGGCACTGGCATGGCCCGACGGGGAAAGCGTGACCTATCAAGGGCGTGTGGACGGGCTGATGACGTGGCCCCCGCGGGGCGCAAAGGGTTTTGGCTATGATCCGGTGTTTGTGCCCTCAGGCCACACACAGACTTTTGCAGAAATGGAACCGGATGTGAAACACGCCATCAGCCACCGGGCCGATGCTTTTGCCAGGCTGGTAAGCGGGCAGTTTGCCTGAAAACTTTGCGGGGCTTGTGATGAGGCGCAATCATCCCTATCCGACGCGACAAAATCAACATGATATCGGACCAGAATA
>JBKEEC010000271.1:0-3566 GCA_047975785.1 Sphingomonadaceae bacterium
GCATTTCAAAAGGCAGTTCGCGTATGACCAGATCATGCGTTCTGGTGAACCGCTCGGCCAGCAGTCGCTGGATAGTCGCTATCCGGCGGGTTCCCATTAACAATGCCGGTTGTGCCAGAAACGTGGGCGCCACCACTTCAACGCGCCTTTGCTTGTTCTGGCGACGTAAATACCAGTCTTCAAAGGCGGGTACACGCGACCTGCCGAAGCGGATCGTGACATGACCGAGCTGATGATAGAGTTTCTGCGTGACTTCGCCTTCCAGCGCAGAATTGCTCCTGTCCCCGATCACCACGAAATCATCCAGAAACATTTCCCTGACCGGATGATCAGACGATAGCGCAAAATCAACCGTCAGCAGCAAATCAATCATGCCGCGCTCAAGAAACTCAACCGGCGATACCGCCATGGGCTGCACTTCAAACCGCATATTGGGCGCCATATGTTCAAAGCTGCGGAACTGGTCTGCCAGCAGGACTTCGGTGATATAGTCTGATGCCATGAAGCGGATCGTGCGATCCGAGGTGGCCGGATCAAAAGGGGGGGCCACAGTAATGGTGGAACGGATTCTTTCCAGAACATCGCGCACCGGCTCGATCAGCTCTTCTGCCCTGGGAGTCAGGACCATCTGACGGCCTTTGAGAACCAGCAGGTCATCCTCAAAATAATCGCGTAAACGCCCCAGTGCGCTGGAAGTGGCCGATTGCGACAGGCACAGCCGGTCCGCCGCCAGTGAGACGCTTTTTTCCTGCAACATGATGTCCAGCGCAACAAGCAGGTTCAGGTCAAGCCTTTCGAACCGCACAGAAATCTCCCGGTGTTATCTGAGTGTCTTGAGTGCACTCTCCACCAGATTAGCGAGATTTCCGTCATGCGCAAAGCCTGCTTTGTCAGCAGCTTGCGTTTTCAAAGGCGGATAGGCGCCGAAAGCCGCCTCCAGCTCTGCATCGGGGGCATAATCGACCAGATCTGGCGAGACATTGCATTGCCGGGAGATCTCGGTTGCAAGGTCGCCCATGGCGATTCTCTGGGCAGGCAGGGTTACGGCGCGGGTTGGGGGCAGGGCGCTGCTGTCCATGCTTAACCCATGAGCGAAATTGAAAGCACAACGCGCAACGGATTGCGCCCAGATTGTCGCCCCGGCAGATGTCGGGCAGGTGAAGCTCTCACCTGCCCTGAGAGCATGGAACAAATCGCTCATAAAGGCGCTTTTCATGCCCGATGGCCCCTTGGGGCGGGCAAGAATACCAGGAAGGCGGATGGTTACGCCGTCAATCATCGCGCGATTGCTCATCATGGCGACAGCGGTTTCCATCATGGCCTTGTGCCCGCCATAGATCATCCGCGGTGAAAGGGGTGTGCTGTCATCCACCCCGCTGACAGGCAAAGGGTCACCCAGAACGGCGATGGAGCTGGCATAGACCACACGCGGGCAAGCGCCCTGCATATTGCCTTGTGCGGCGACTTCCTCAAGCAGATCATACATGGCATCAATATTGATACGGCGGCTGTCGGCAGGAGAGGCTTCGGCGGCACCGCCGGGAACGGTGGCAAGATGAACCAGCGCATCACAGCCACCATCCAGCAGAGCCTTGCGCGCTGCCTTGTCACCCAGATCGCCGGCTATTGCGCGCACACCGGGGGCTATCACATCGGCAGAATAATCCAGTCCGCTGACATCGTGCCCCTGTTCGAGCAGCAGGCGGGAAAGATGCCAGCCAACAAAGCCGCCCGCGCCGGTGATTGCCACTTTCATGATCAGGCGTTCCTCTTGCTGATTAATACCGGTCGATATAGGTTTTGGTCAGATCCTCGGTCCAGCCATCCAGACGATAGGGCAGCATCTGGCTGTTCCATCTGTCCCAGGCCATTTTCAGTTCCTCGAACTTCTGCGGATTGCTGCGCTGCCTCTCAGCACGTTCATGCGGGTCTGCGGCAAGGTTGAACAGACGTTCCTTCCCGCCGATCTTGACAAATTTCCAGTCCCCCTGTCGCACAGCTGCCTGATTTTGCGCGTTAAATCGCCAGAATATTGTCCGCTCAACTGCCGGGGCTGCGGATACCAGATGGGCCGAAAGGTCCACCCCGTCAAACGTGCCCGCCTTTGCGACATTGCCACCTGCCATGCCGAGGAAAGTGGGCAGGAAATCCATTGAGGCCATGACCTGACCGGAGCGTGTCCCGGCCGGAATTTTTGCAGGCCACTGGATCAGGATCGGGACATGAATACCGCCTTCCAGAACCTCGCCTTTGTGCCCCACATAGGGCCATGTCTGCGAATAGCGTTCGCCGCCATTATCGCTGGTGAAGACGACAATCGTATTGTCCAGCTTGCCGCTGCGTCTGAGTGCATCCAGCACCTTGGCGACATTATCATCGGTCGCCTCCATCATTTCCTTATATTTGGCGAGGCTGCCGCCCGTATAATCGAAGGAGTTGTTTACAGCCTTGGCCGCCTCGGCATCCTCGCGGCCCTCCCATGGCCAGTGCGGGGCGTTGAAATGCAGGCTGATAAAGAAAGGCTTGTCGCCGGCAGAGTCAATCATCCTGACAGTCTCATCGCCAAACATGTCGGTGAGATAGCCCTCTTCCTTGATCGGCGTATTGTCACGGGTAAGACCCATACCGACTTCCTGCCCCTGCATCACCATATGGTGACGGAAATAATCGGCTGCGCCTTCAACTATGCCGTAAAATTCATCATAGCCGTGCTGGAGCGGACCATGTTCGGGCGGCTCTCCCAGATGCCATTTGCCCACCAGCCTTGTCCGGTAGCCAATATCACGCAGGACAGAGGCAATCGTCGGGGTATCTGTTGACAGGTAGTTTTCTTTCGGCAGATCAGGACCAAGAGGTTCTTCCACGCCCAGCCTGAAACGCTGGGCATATTTCCCGGTCAGCAGGGCCGTGCGGGTGGGAGAACAAATAGGTGTGCTGGAATAACCCTGATCCAGCAGCATCCCGTTGGCCGCGATGGAATCAATCGCCGGGGTCCTGATATGGGAAGAGCCTGTACAGGAAAGGTCTGCATAGCCGAGGTCATCAACCATGATGAACACGATATTGGGCAGTTTGCCGCCCGCTTTTGCCACTGCCTGCACGGCGGGAACTGTCGCCAGCGCTGCCGCGCCCATGCCGCCCATCACCTGACGCCGGTTAAAACCTGTTCCTGCCATCTATCACCCTCAATATTTTTAATTAGAACAAATTATAATGATCGTGCTCTGTTTAATGCACAATGCCAAGCTGTGTCACTGTGCCATCAGCAGCAGTTTTACTGAAACTGTTATAGGACACGATAATCTGTTCAAACCTGCCACCACGAATGGCATACATAATGACCCCGCGATAATCGAACTGGTCATCCTTCACGACTGGACCGAAGAGGGTTTCTGCCGTGTGCAAGGCGCGGAAATTTGTCCACATCTGCACGGCAAGCGCCTGCTCATCACTGACAAAAAGCTGCGGTGTCAGCTTTTCAATGAAATGCGGCCAGATATGATCGACATAATGCGCCTTCATGGCCTCGACACCTGGAATTTCCATATTGCCATTGATAACCATGA
>JBKEEC010000272.1:0-6668 GCA_047975785.1 Sphingomonadaceae bacterium
CATGCCGCAGACGGTCGAGGCGATCAATCATACCAAGGCTGCCGGTGTGCCGATGATTGTCGCGATCAACAAGATCGACAAGCCCGAAGCCAATCCCCAGCGTATCCGGGAGCGTCTGCTGGAGCATGAAGTTATCGTCGAGGAAATGAGCGGCGATGTGCAGGATGTCGAAGTCTCTGCACGAAATGGGACAGGGCTGGACACTCTGATCGACAAGATCCTGTTGCAGGCTGAATTGCTGGAGCTGAAAGCAAACCCGGACCGGGATGCCGAAGCTACCGTGGTGGAAGCCCAGCTCGACAAGGGCCGTGGTCCGGTCGCTACTGTGCTGGTGACAAGAGGCACACTCAAGCGTGGTGATACCTTTGTTGTCGGGATTGAGAGCGGACGGGTGCGTGCGCTGGTTGACGATCATGGCAAGCAGATCAAGGAAGCAGGACCTTCCATGCCGGTCGAGGTGCTGGGCCTTGGCGGTGTGCCACAGGCCGGGGATATGCTGGCTGTGGTTGAAAATGAGCAGCGTGCCCGTGAAGTTGCATCCTATCGTCATGAAAAGGCGACAGAACAGCGCACCGCACTGGCACCGACCAGCTTTGATACCATGTTCTCCAATCTGCAGAGCAATGTTATCGAATATCCGGTGGTCGTAAAAGCCGATGTGCAAGGTTCGGCCGAGGCTATCGTCAGCGCATTGCATCGTCTGTCGAATGACGAAATCAAGGTGCGGGTGCTTCATTCCGGAGTTGGTGCAATTACGGAAAGCGACGTCACTCTGGCGGCGGCATCAAACGCGCCGATTATTGGCTTTAATGTGCGCCCCAATGCGAAAGCCCGCCAGTTGATCGAGAAAGACAAGGTGCGGATGATGTATTATGATGTCATCTACCACCTGACAGAAGAAGTGGCCAAGGAACTGGCTGGCGAGCTTGGCCCCGAACGGATTGAGAATGTCGTTGGACGGGCCGAGGTCAAGCAGGTCTTTCCTGCCGGCAAGAAAGACAAGGCGGCGGGCCTGCTGGTCACAGAAGGCGTTATCCGCAAGGGTCTGTTTGCCCGTCTCACCCGCGAGGATGTTATCGTCTCGGCCACGGTCATTGAATCGCTACGCCGGTTCAAGGATGATGTCGACGAAGTGCGCGCCGGGCTGGAATGTGGTGTGGTCCTGGCGGACACAAATGACATCAAGGCCGGTGACATGCTCGAAGTGTTTGAGGTTGAGGAGCGTGAGCGGGTATTGTGAAGGTAACGCATAACCCGGCATAAGGTTTGTGCTATGACCCGTTATGTCGCCTTTTTTGCGAGTATGAATGTAGGCGGCCATCGGTTGAAGATGGCTGATCTGCGTGACCTGCTTGTGCGCGAGGAATTTGACGATGTCGAAACTGTCATCGCCAGTGGAAATGTGCTGCTCAGTCACGAAGAACGCCCTAGTGACGGACTGGAAGAAAAGCTTGCCTATATAGTCGAGGAGCATTTTGGTTTCCCGACTTTTGCCGCTGTCCGAACACGCGAAGAGCTGGAACAGGCTATTTCAGGCAACCCGTTTCATGGGGCAGGCGATGACAAGCGTGTTCACACCCATTTTTTGCAAGTCCGGCCTGATCCGGCGCAGTTTGATCAATTGCTGGCCGATTATTCAGGGCGTGGAGATGAGAAAATCGCTCCGGGTGAGCGGGTGCTTTATATTGATTATGTTGACGGGGTTGCGAATAGCAAATTGACTGGCCCGTTTATCGAAAGACGGCTTGGGTCACGGGGAACAGCCCGCAATATGAGTTCGTTAAAACGCATTCTTGAAAAGATGGTGCAGGGTCATGCCGCGCAATAGTTCTACACCCGAGCAGCAATCTGTCCGCGTCCTGAAAGTAGGCGAACGGGTGCGGCATATATTGTCGGAACTGCTCGCCCGTGGTGAAGCACATGATGATGTGCTTTCTGCCCATTCGGTCAGCGTTACCGAAGTGCGCATGACACCCGATTTACGCAATGCAGCGTGCTATGTGAAGCCGCTTCTGGGTGAAGATGAGGCGATTGTTATCACGGCATTGCGGACCAATACCGCCTTTTTCCAGCGGGAGGTTGCCCGGCGGCTGGGACTGAAATTCGCTCCGAAGCTGAATTTCAAACCGGATGAGAGTTTTGATGAGGCCGACAGGATTGAAAAACTCCTGTCCGATCCGCGTGTAGCGCGTGATCTGGAGGAAGAATAGGATGATGGATCGGGGGCATTATTCTCCTTCTGGCGTTTGGACAGACGTGTCCCTATCTAGCTGGTCATGAACGAAACACTTTTGCAGATCCTGCTGCTGGTTCCCGGCCTGATTATCGCCATTGTCTTTCATGAAGTGGCGCATGGTCTGGTGGCGCGCGCCCTGGGGGACCCGACCGCCCAGGAACAGCACCGGCTGAGCCTGAATCCGCTACGCCATGTCGACCCGATAGGGACGATTATTCTTCCTGGCTTTCTGGCCCTGATGAAAGGGCCGATTTTTGGCTGGGCCAAGCCTGTGCCGGTAGATTTCAGGCGGCTCAATAATCCGCGGCGCGATATGATGCTGGTGGCTGCTGCCGGTCCGGCAACCAATATTGTATTGGGCGCAATTGGTGCGGTTCTGCTGGGTCTGATCGGTTCGAATGTCGGTCCGGATAGTAGCACAGCCACGGTTATTTTCATGCAGGCGCTGGTGCAGTTCATCGCTATTAACTGTTTTCTGGCGTTCTTCAATCTTTTGCCGATTCCGCCGTTTGATGGCTCGCATATTCTGGAAGGGCTATTGCCGGTGGATTGGGCGCGCCAGTTTGCCCGGTTGCGTCAGGCAGGCATGGCGCTATTCTTTCTGTTGATCGCGGTTGACTGGATATTTCCGCAATTCGACATTATCGGGCGCGTGGTGGGCCCGCCGGTCCAGTGGATGATGGGCATTTACCAGAATATCGCCATTGCTGTGGCTGGAGGATGAAAACAGCCATCCCGCATGGCTGGATCATTCTCGACAAGCCTGCGGGGCTTGGCTCGACCCAGGCTGTTGCCGCGGTAAAGCGTAACCTGCGTGAAGCCGGATATGGCAAGGTGAGAGTGGGCCACGGCGGGACACTTGACCCGCTGGCAGAAGGTGTCCTGCCAATTGCTATTGGTGAGGCAACCAAGCTTACCGGACGGATGCTTGATGCCAGCAAAATCTACGAGTTTACAATCCGCTTTGGCGAGGAAACCGATACGCTGGACGCTGAGGGCGAGGTGATTGCACGGAGCGGTCACCTGCCCCCCATGGCTGCAGTGGTGGCAATATGTGACCATTTTACCGGCGAGATTGATCAGGTGCCTCCGGCCTATTCGGCGATCAGGGTGGGGGGAAAGCGCGCCTATGATCTGGCACGTAGCGGACAGGATGTGGCGCTGAAAAGCAGGCGGGTGACTATTCATTCTCTTGGTCTTTCAGGTGAATATCAGCCTGATGGAATGCCGGAATCGAGCTTTGCCACTACTGCCGGAAGGTCTGATCCCTATGACCCGTCGGCTCCGCTGGAGCTGGCTGAAAGCGTGACCTGCGCCGCGCATGTATCCAAGGGAACCTATATCCGTTCTCTGGCACGCGATATGGCTCATGCCCTTGGAACCTTCGGATATGTCACTATGTTAAGGCGGACCAGGGCCGGGCCTTTTACGCTTCAGTCTGCGATTTCGCTGGACAAACTCAACGAAGTGGGTAAGGGCGCCCCCCTTGAAGACATAATCCTGCCATTGGAGGCGGGGCTGGACGACATCCCGGCCCTTGACCTTGATCCGGATGAAGCAGGGGCGGCCCGTCAGGGTCGTGTCTTGGCCGGATTGCCCCAGGCGGATGGGCTGTATTGGGCGCGGGCCGGCATGGTTCCGGTGGCACTGATGCAGATTACCGCCGGGACGGCGAAAGTCGTCAGGGGATTTAACCTTCCAGATGTCGCGGAGTAAACACATGTCGGTAGCTGCCGAAAAGAAAACAGAGATTATCAAGGATAATGCCCGCGGAAATAATGATACAGGCAGTCCTGAAGTGCAGGTTGCGATCCTGACAGAACGGATTCGTAACCTGACCGAACACTTCAAGGAGCACCACAAGGATAACCATTCCCGTCGTGGGCTACTGATGATGGTCAACAAGCGTCGTAGCCTGCTCGCCTATCTCAAGAAGAAAGATGTCGAGCGGTATAACGCACTGATCCAGAAACTGGGTCTTCGTAAATAGGAATATGCAGCAGGCGGCCCCTTTGCGGGCCGCTTCTTGCTTTTGGGCAATGATCGCAATCCGGCGATCCCGCTCTGGGGCGACAGAAAAGGCCCCGCACCGGACCGGGACGGTATCCCCGGCAGAAAACCCCGCCAGGCAATAGGGCCGGTGGGTCAAAGGAAACTCAATGTTCGACACGAAAACTGTATCGCTGGAGTGGGGCGGAAAAACCCTCACTCTGGAAACCGGCCGCATTGCCCGTCAGGCAGATGGCGCGGTGCTGGCGACCTATGGCGAAACCGTGGTGCTGTGCGCAGTCACCGCCGCCAAATCGGTCAAGGAAGGGCAGGACTTCTTCCCCCTGACAGTCCATTATCAGGAAAAATTCTCATCCGCCGGACGTATCCCCGGAGGATTCTTCAAGCGTGAGCGCGGCGCTACCGAAAAGGAAACGCTGACCAGCCGTCTTATTGACCGGCCCATCCGTCCGCTATTCCCTGAAGGATTTTACAACGAAATCAATGTTATCGCGCAGGTCATGTCCTATGATGGCGAGACCGAAGCCGATATTGTCGCCATGATTGCCGCTTCGGCTGCGCTGACCATTTCCGGTGTTCCGTTCATGGGGCCAATCGGTGCGTGCCGCGTGGGCATGATTGATGGCGATTACGTTCTGAATCCGCGTCAGGATACAGCACTGGAAGAAGGCCGTCTCGATCTGGTGGTTGCTGCCACACAAGATGCGGTGATGATGGTTGAATCCGAAGCGAAGGAACTGAGCGAGGAAGAAATGCTCGGCGCCGTCATGTTTGCTCATGACGAATCGAGAAAAGTCATTGATGCAATCATCCAGCTTGCCGAACAGGCTGCGAAGGAGCCGTGGGAACTGGCTACCTCGGATGATACAAAAGATCTGAAATTCGAGATTGAAAGCCTCGTGGGCGAAGATATCGCCAATGCCTATGGCATGACAGACAAATCCGCCCGTTCAGATGCGCTCAATGCCATCCGTGAGCGGGTAAAAGGGCATTTCGATCACGTCGATCCGCAAACCATGATGAGCGTGATCAAGCTGACGAAAAAGCTTGAAGCGCAAATTGTGCGCACCGCCATCCTGAAGGAAGGCAAGCGGATTGATGGCCGCAAGCTCGATCAGGTTCGCCCGATTGAGGCCATGGTTGGCTTCCTGCCGCGCACTCATGGGTCGGCCCTGTTTACACGCGGTGAAACACAGGCGATCTGCACCACTACCCTGGGGACCAAGGATAGTGAGCAGATGATCGACGGGCTGGACGGCCTGACCTACTCAAATTTCATGCTGCACTACAACTTCCCGCCCTATTCGGTCGGTGAAGTCGGTCGCTTTGGCGCGCCGGGTCGCCGCGAGATCGGTCATGGCAAGCTGGCGTGGCGTGCGCTGCATCCTGTGCTGCCGAGCAAGGATGATTTTCCCTATACGATCCGCGTGTTGTCCGACATCACCGAATCCAACGGCTCGTCCTCCATGGCAACCGTTTGCGGTGGCTGTCTGTCCATGATGGATGCGGGCGTGCCGATCGAGCGCCCTGTGTCCGGTATCGCGATGGGCCTGATTCTTGAAGATGGCGAATTTGCCGTTCTGTCCGATATTCTGGGTGATGAAGACCATCTGGGCGATATGGACTTCAAGGTGGCCGGAACCGAAAGCGGCATTACCAGCCTGCAGATGGACATCAAGATTGCCGGTATTACCCGCGAAATCATGGAACAGGCGCTGGCTCAGGCCAAGCATGGTCGTGCGCATATTCTGGGTGAAATGCAAAAGGCGCTGGGCTCTGCCCGCACCGAATTGTCTGCCCATGCACCGCGGATTGAAACCTTGCAGATCGACAAGTCGAAGATCCGTGATGTTATTGGCACAGGTGGCAAGGTTATTCGTGAAATCGTGGCCGAAACCGGAGCCAAGGTTGATATTGACGATGAAGGCGTGATCAAGATCAGCTCTTCCGATCTCTCTCAGATCGAGGCTGCCAAGACATGGATTCAGGGCATTGTCGAAGAGCCTGAAGTGGGCAAGATCTACAATGGCAAGGTTGTCAATATCGTTGATTTTGGCGCTTTCGTGAACTTCATGGGCGGCAAGGATGGCCTTGTCCATGTTTCCGAGATGAAGAACGAACGGGTCGAAAAGCCGACCGATGTCGTGTCCGAAGGTCAGGAAGTGAAAGTCAAGGTTCTGGAAGTGGACAATCGCGGCAAGGTGCGCCTGTCGATGCGTCTGGTCGACCAGGAAACCGGCGAGGAACTGGAAGATACCCGCCCCCCGCGTGAAAAGCGTGAGCCGCGCGGTGACAGGGGTGACAGGGGCGATCGTCGTCCTCGTCGCGATGGGGATCGTAACCGCAATCGTCGTGGGGACCGTGGACCGCGTAAGGATAATGAAAGCGGTGGCGATCCGGATCACATGCCGGCATTTCTGAA
>JBKEEC010000273.1:0-2688 GCA_047975785.1 Sphingomonadaceae bacterium
CCTTCCTCAATGGTCACGACAACCTCATGTGTTCGCATCAGCCGGACGATCAGTTCAGCATCCAGCGGCATGGCAAAGCGCAAATCGGCAATTGTGGTGGAAAGCCCTTTGGCTTCCAGAATTTCAGCCGCCTTTTTCGCTTCTTCCAGCCGTGTTCCAAGAGACAGGAGAGCGACCTTGCTGCCATGGCTAATAATCCGACCCTTGCCAATCTGCAGCTTCTGCGGTGATTCCGGCAAAGCCACACCTGTTCCTGCACCGCGCGGATAACGGAAGGCGATTGGTCCGTCATCATATTCTGCCGCAGTATAGGTCATGTGGACAAGTTCCGCCTCATCGGACGGCGCCATCACCACCATATTGGGCAGGGTCGCAAGATAGGTCAGATCAAAACTGCCTGCATGGGTTGCGCCATCTGCGCCGACCAGCCCCGCCCTGTCTATAGCAAAGCGCACCGGCAGGTTCTGGATGCAGACATCATGCACGACCTGGTCAAAGGCGCGCTGCAGGAAAGTGGAGTATATTGCCGCGAAGGGACGCATACCCTGCGCCGCCAGACCTGCAGCAAAGGTCACGGCGTGTTGCTCTGCAATGCCGACATCAAACGATCTGTCTGGATGGACGGCTGCAAATTTATCCACTCCTGTTCCGCTTGGCATCGCTGCTGTAATGGCGCAAATCCGCTCATCCCTGTCGGCAAGCCTTGCCAGTGTTTCACCAAACACATTCTGATAGGAAGGCGGTCCGCCTACGCTTTTTTTCTGTTCTCCGGTGACAACATTGAACTTCTGGACGCCGTGATATTTGTCTGCACTGTTTTCTGCCGGAGCATAACCCTTGCCCTTCCGGGTCACGACATGGATCAGGCATGGCCCTTCCGCAGCATCACGCACATTTTCCAGCACCGGAACAAGCTGGTCCAGATCGTGCCCGTCTATCGGGCCGACATAGTAGAAGCCAAGCTCTTCAAACAATGTCCCGCCCATAGCCATGCCGCGGGCGTATTCATCTGTCTTGCGTGCCGCACGGTGGAGAGGCTCAGGCAGGCGGCGAGCAAATTTGCGTGCCAGTTCACGCAAGCCGAGAAACTGACCCGATGAAACAAGACGCGCCAGATAACCCGACAAGCCACCAACCGGAGGCGCAATTGACATATCATTATCATTGAGGATCACGACCAGCCGGTTACCCGCCTGCTCTGCATTATTCATGGCTTCATAGGCCATGCCCGCGCTCATCGCCCCGTCACCGATAACAGCAATGCCACGGCCCGGCCTGTCAGCCATTTTACTTGCCACGGCAAAACCAAGGGCAGCACTGATTGAGGTTGAACTATGCGCCGTTCCAAACGGGTCATATTCACTTTCGGAACGCTTGGTAAAACCGGAAAGGCCGCCCCCCTGCCGCAAGGTGCGGATACGATCCCGTCTGCCCGTGATAATCTTGTGGGGATAGGCCTGATGACCAACATCCCACACCAGCTTGTCTTCCGGTGTATTGAAGACATAGTGGAGCGCGACTGTCAGCTCTACAACACCCAGCCCCGACCCAAGATGCCCGCCCGTTTGCCCGACTGCAGAAATCATTTCCTGACGAAGTTCATCGGCTATCTGCGGCAGGTCTTGCAACGGGATTTTGCGTAAATCAGCCGGAAATCTGACAGTGTCGAGCAGTGGAGTATCCGGGGTTTCATTCATGTCACGAAGCCTACACGACTGTTTGATTTGTGTCGACAAAAGACGTGTCGTCAATCACCTGAGACATTCTGGCAATTCTTGCATTGGCCACGTATTTCAATAACCGGCCGGGCCACCAGAAACCCCTGTTCCTGTGCGACCTTGCGCATGGTGCCGGAGATACCGTCATCATCAATATGCGCCGCATCCCCGCACACATCGCAGACCAGAAAGATGCAATCATGCGCACATCCGGGATGTGTATTGACCAGAAACGCATTGGCGCTTTCCACACGAACCGCCAGATTATTGGCCACAAAAATATCGAGTATCCGGTAGACACTGTTTGGTGCGACACGTTTGCCACGTGTTACGGAAAGATTATCCGCGATATCATAGGCTGAGGCAGGCTTGTCAAACCCGACAAGTTCCCGAAATACATCAGCGCGCATGGCGGTCCATTGTTCCCCTGCGCCTGTCAATGCTTCCCGCGCCGCATCGACAAGGCCAGATCCGCTATATTCTCGGTGAAGATGTGCTTTGCTTGCCATTCAGGTAATATAGCACTGAGTCTTGCCTTGACCAGCCTGCATAACCGGAACGTCTGACCGCAGACTGGCCACAAGATTACCTGCCTGCCGGTTGATGAATTTCTGCCCGTGCCTCAGCAACCGGATTATCCCAGACCGCATGACCGGAAAAGGCAACCATCCCGACTGCGCCAAGAACAAACCCTATGATCAGGCTACGATAGAAATCAGGTTTGAACAGACCCATTGAAGATATCCATCAGAAAATACGAAATCGTGAAAACTCACGAGAAGATTGGCATTGTCCGTCAATAATCAAGATACACTTTCAAATTGGTGAACATATCCGTCATGAATTATCCAGTATCAGTGATGATACGTGCAGTAATGTGAGCGGGTTATACCAGACTGAGTGGCCAAACTGAGTTGAGAGTGTTTCATCGCATTTCCGGTATCAATGCCGGAAATGTCGCATCCCGGTA
>JBKEEC010000274.1:0-13124 GCA_047975785.1 Sphingomonadaceae bacterium
CGATGAGGACGGTTCGGGTTCGATCACGCTGAATGACACGCTGAGCTATAGCGTGACCGCGACCAATAGCGGGACGGTGACCCAGCATAATGTGGTGGTATCGGACAACAAGATTACACCGAATACGATTACCTGTGCCACGCTGGCCCCGGGTGCGACCTGTGTCCTGACCGGCAGTTACACTGTGACCATGGCGGATGTTATGGCCGGCAAGGTGGACAATCGCGGCACGGTGACTTCGACCGAAACGCCCGATCCGGTTGTCAGCCCGGTTGTGAGTGTGCCGGTGACTTCAATTATTGAAGGTATAACCGAAAGCGGGACGGCAGTGGCGGGGACGGCATCGGTAGCGATTGTTGATGTGCGTAATAATGACACGATCAATGGATCGACTGCCACCAGCGCCAATTCGACCATTGCCCAGAGCGGCACCTGGCCTGCCGGATTGACGCTTGATCCGGTCACAGGCGCTGTCCATGTGGCAGCGACGGCGCTGCCGGGAACTTACACGATTGACTATCAATTGTGTGATCTGGCCAGCCCTGTGCCCAATTGCACGATCGTAACCGATCAGGTGACAGTCTATCTCTCTGACCTGTCGATTGCCAAGGCGATGACCAGTAATACCGATGAGGATGGCTCTGGCTCGATTACTCTTGGTGATACGCTGAACTATTCTGTCACGGCGACCAATAGCGGGACACTGGCGCAGACCAATGTTGTGGTGTCGGATAACAAGATTACGCCGAATACGATTACCTGTGCCACGCTGGCTCCGGGTGCGACCTGTGTCCTGAGTGGCAGCTATGTGATTACGCAGGCTGATGTCGATGCGGGCCGGGTGGACAATACCGCACAGGTGACCTCGACCCAAACGCCTGATCCGGTGACCAGCACGATTGTGACCTCGCCGGTGGTGCGCAATCCGCTTCTGACGATCCTCAAGCAGTTCAGCGGCAATACGGATGAGGATGGCTCTGGCACTGTTACGCTGGGAGATACACTGACCTACCGTATTCTGGCGACCAATGGCGGCAACACGACCTTGCACGATGTTGTTGTGCGTGATGACATGATTACACCGTCACAAAAGACCTGCCCGACGCTGGCGCCTGGCGCCCAGTGCGGCCTGACCGGCAGTTACACCGTGACCATGGCAGATGTGGTTGCCGGACAGGTGGACAATCAGGCCCGTGTGACATCGCGCGAACTTCCTGGCCCTGTTACCACACCTGTAGTGGAGGTGCGTGTCAGCTCGGCCCTTGGCGGAACGCCTGAAAGTGGCAGTGTCATGGCTGGTGTTCCGTCTACTGCAATCAGCAATGTGCGCAGCAATGACCGGATCAATGGCCGCCCTGCGACCAGTGCCAATTCCACCATTGCCGAGAGCGGCACCTGGCCGGATGGCATAACGCTGGACCCTGTTACCGGTGCGGTTCAGATTGATGGGAGTGTTCCTCCTGGAAGTTATACGATTGTCTATCAATTGTGTGATCTGGCCAGCCCCGTGCCCAATTGCACACTGGTGACAGACACGGTCGAGGTGACACCTGCACTCAGCAGCGTAACGGGCACGGTCTATCTGGATGATAATGGCAATGATGTGCTTGATCCGGATGAGCAGCATCTGGGCGGATGGATTGTTGAGCTGATCCGCAATGGTCAAGTGATTGCGACCGCGACCACGGATGCCAATGGCAGCTATTCCTTCTCCGGTCTGCCAAGTGGCGCGGGTTACGAGATTGGCTTCCGCAATCCGGATAACAATGTGCTCTATGGCAAGATTGACGGTCTCGACCTGCCTCCGGGAGAGACCGTGATTGACCAGAACCAGCCTGTTGACCCGTCCGGCGTGGTTTATGATGCCATCTCGCGTGCCACTGTGGGCGGTGCGACTGTCAACCTGACCGATCGTAACGGTGTCCCGCTGCCTGACGATTGTTTTCTTGATCCGTCGCAAAGCGGGCAGGTGACAGGTGCCAATGGCTATTATCGCTTCGATATTGTCCCTGGTGCTGCTGCGCAGTGTCCGGTGGGTGAGACAGAATATCGCCTGATGGTGACACCGCCTGCGGGATACAGTTTTGTGTCCACTATCCTGCTGCCACAGGGGCAGGCCTTGCAGCCGAGCGGCACGGGGTCTGTGTATCAGGTCAGCCAGTCAGTTGGCGCGCCGACCCGTCCTGATCCGGTGTATTATATCGCCTTCCTGGTGGAGCAGGGTGATCCGGATATCGTCAAGAACCATATCCCGCTGGACCCGTTCCTGACCCGCATGCCGCTGGTGGTGACCAAGTCCTCCACCAAACGCTCTGCCAGCACGGGTGATGTTGTTCCTTATGAAATCACCGTGCGCAACACCGAAGGCGCCCAGCGCGCCGGAGTGGATGTGGTAGATGTGCTGCCTGCAGGACTTAAATATGTGCCCGGCACCGGCTTTGCAAACGGCGTGGCGCAGGAGCCAGAGACTGCCAATAGCAACCGTGAGGTGATCTGGCGTAACCAGACGATTCCGGCCAATGGCTCTGTCACATACTCACTGGTTCTGGTGGTAGGTGCCGGTGTAACCCAGGGGGAAACCGTCAATACCGGTCTTGCCGAAAATGGCATTGACGGGGCGGAAATCTCCAACCGGGGCACGGCAGTTGTCTCGATTGTTCCCAGCGCAGTGTTCGATTGCAGCGAACTGCTGGGCAAGGTGTTCGATGACCGTAATGGCAATGGCTATCAGGATGAGGGTGAGCCGGGTATTCCGGCTGCGCGCCTCGCCACGGTGAATGGCGAGCTGGTCACGAGCGATGAATTTGGCCGTTACCATATTGCCTGTGCCTCTGTGCCGGATGCGCGTATCGGCTCGAACTTCGTGCTCAAGCTGGATGAACGGACGCTGCCTGCAGGCTGGGTTGTTACCACGGATAATCCGCGCACGGTTCGTCTCACGCGCGGCAAGTTCGGCGAACTTAACTTCGGTGCGCGACAGGCCCGTCTGGTGGCGATTGATGTCGATAGCCGCGCCTTTGCCGGAGATACGGCTGATCTGCAGCCCGCCTATGGAAAGCGGCTTGAGGCCTTGCGCGCGATTGATCCGCAACCGCTGATCATCCGTGCCAGCTACCGCGCATCCGAAGGGGAAAGCGATGACCAGATCGCAGAGCGTATCACGAGTATAAAATCTGCCATCACCCGCAGCTTTGAAAATGGCTGGGATGGCCCTCCACCCACAATCCAGGTCGACGCGCACCGCGCCGGCGATGGTTCGAAGGGGGAGTAAGGACCATGACACAGATCAAGAATACACACGGGAAACTCTCCGGTCGCACCCTTCTTTGTGGCGTCTCGCTGATTGCCAGTGTGGCTGCTGTATCTCCGGCCCTGGCTACTGCCGGTGGTGCTCCTGATGACGGCATGGCTATTCGCATTGGGTCTGAGGCCGGACAGGTTCCTGCCGAAAGCCGCCTGAATGCCAATCCGCATCAGATCGAGGTGCGCACCGATTCAACGCATATCGATCCGGTGCTGGCCGCGGCACTGGCGGATAGCCACCGCATAGTGGTGCGCGGAGATATGGCGCGTTTTGTTAGCTATAACAATTATCCCGATTTTATCGAACGCGGCGAGATCCGTATTTTCGAGCAGGGGCAATCACCTTCGGGCGAGCCTCTGGCCATTATTGCACTTGACGCCAATGGTTTTGCCAACTGGCAGAGCGACGCGATGGAAAAGAGCGATCTGCTTTTCGTCTATCGTGCCTGGGGGCATGACGGACGCTATGATGAGACCGCACCGCAGGAACTGACGCTTGTGGACCAGCGCCCGCAAGAGGACAACCCTCCGACGCGGCCACTATTCGGCACTGCGGATGAGGCTGTGGTGCGTAATATATCGCTGGCCCGCAGCGCCACGGTAACAGTCACCGGCCATGCGCGCCCCGATGACCAGATTGTGCGTGTTGGCGCGCAGTTTGTGGCCGTGGATAGCGAAGGCAAATTTGTCAGCCAGCAGATTGTTCCGCGGAATACAAAACAGATATGGGTGCGGATCGGCACAGATGGCAACACGTCCTATACGGCGATGCGCGAGATTGATGCAAAATCGCAGGACTGGTTTATTGTCGGTCAGGGCGATCTGACTCTGGGCCATTCCTGGTCCAGCGGCCCGGCGCGGATCGTCAGTGGCGACAGTCTGGCAGAAGGCAGCTATGCGGTTGGCCGCGCAGCTTTTTACGCCAAGGGTCTGGTGGGCGATGATATCCGTATCACCTCGTCTGTTGATACCGGCGAAACCCTGGTCAAGGATCTGTTCAGCAATCTCGACCGCAAGGACCCGCGGCAATTGCTGCGCCGGCTGAACTCGGAGCAATATTACCCGACCTATGGTGATGATTCCACGCTGGTCGAAGATGCGCCGACACAGGGGCGGTTTTATCTGCGCGCGGAAAAAGACGCCAGCCAGTTTGTCATCGGCAATTTCGTGATGCGCACCACCGGAACCGATCTCGCCCAGCTTGATCGCGGTGTGTTTGGCGCCCTGCTGGATTATAACAGCACTGCTGTCACCAGCTTTGGGGAACGCAAAGTGCAGGTGACAGGCTTTGCGTCTGATCCGGGCACGGTTCCGGCCCGTGAAGAGCTGCGCGGAACGGGCGGCTCGCTATACTATCTGAAGCGACAGGATATTTCGATCGGGTCGGAGCGGGTGCGCGTGGAAGTGCGTGACCCGACCACCGGACTGGTGCTGGAATCGCATGATCTCAACCCGCAGCAGGATTATGATTTTGATCCCTATCAGGGACGCCTGACCCTGCTGCGTCCGCTGTCCTCGACCGTGGCCACCAGTGGCACGGTGCGCGATGGCAGCTCTCCGGGTAATATTCCGGTGCTGGTGGTCAATTATGAATATACACCTGCTGTTGGCGATCTTACCGGCTATACGCTGGGCGGCCGGGCTGCAGCCTGGATCGGGGAAACCCTCCGTCTGGGGGCAACGGCCCAGCGTGATACGCAAAATGAGGCAGAGCAGACCCTTCTGGGTGCTGATGCCCTGGTGCGGATTACTGCAGGCACCTATGCCAAGGCAGAAATCGCGCAGACCAAAGGGCCGGGTTTTGGCCAGTCCAATTCGGTCGATGGGGGCCTGACCTTTAATGATATTGCCAGCCCCGGCCTTGACCGGATCTCTCGTGCATGGCGCACAGAAGTTGCGGTGAATGTTGCTGAACTGATGGGCAAACAGGGTGATCTGGGCAAGGCTTCAGCATGGTATGAACACCGCGATGCAGGCTTTTCCGCATCTGGCCAGCTTGCGCCCACGGATACAGAACGCTGGGGTGCGCAGGCGTCCTTGCCGCTGGGTGCCAATGGCTCTGTTGCTGCCAGCTATGATGTGCTGGATGCAGCAGGCAATGGCCGCAACCGCACGGGCAAGCTCGATATTGCCAATCGCTTCGCGACTGCGGGCGGAACTGTCACTACCAAAGCTGGCCTGCGCTATGAAGGCAGGACGCCGGGCCTGCTTTATAACAGTGTCGAGGATGGTGACCGTCTTGATGGTGCGGTAGAGCTGGCTTTCAAACCGGCAGGAAGCAATCTGGAATTTTCCGGCTTTGGTCAGGCGACACTTGATCGTGATGCCAGCCGTTACCGCAATAATCGTGTCGGGCTAGGCCTCAAGGCGGAACTGACCGACCGGCTTTCCTTCCATGGCGAGGCCTCCGAAGGAGATGGCGGGCTGGGAATGGATCTCAAGCTTAACCGCCGTCTGGGTGACGGATCAGAAGCCTATGTCGGCTACGCTCTTTACACCGACCGGACCGATACAGGGCTTGAGCCGCAAAACCTGTTTAACCGTCGCAACGGAGGCAATCTGGTGGTCGGAGCGCGTCAGCGTTTCTCTGACAGCCTTTCGGTCTATGGTGAAAACCGGATCGGAATTGGCGGGAGTGCACCTTCACTGTCGCGCTCTTTCGGGCTGGAGTTTGAACCGGCCGAGAATTTCTCGGTTAACGGCACATTTGAAAATGGCCGGATCGATGATGCCACAACCGGCCTGTTCCGCCGCACAGCAGCCAGCCTGGCAGTGGGCTACACCACGGATGAAGCCCGCATCGGCAGCGCAATCGAAATGCGCAACGACAAGGGATCGGGCCGCGACCAGACAGCCATTTTGTGGCGTAACAACCTCTCGCTGGCCATTAGCGATGACTGGCGCCTGATCGGTGAGTTCAACCGCGCATGGGCCGATAATGAAAGCCCGTCCATCAATGCCGCCGATTATACCGAAGCTGTTGCCGGCTTTGCCTGGCGCCCGGTCCATAATGAGCGGGTCAATGCGCTGATGCGGCTCCAGTATTATGAAGATCTCGGCCCTGTCGGTCAGGTGACCGGCTCCGGCCAGACGCAAAGCCCGAAGCAGGAAAGCACGATCTTCAGCCTTGATGCCAATTATGACCTGACAGAAAAACTCACTCTGGGCGGGAAATATGGCTATCGTCAGGGCAAGGTCTCGCTGGGACGCGATTCAGACCTGTTCGTCAGCTCCAACGCCCACCTTGCTGTTGTGAGGGCAGATTATAATATCGTCCGGCAATGGGATGTGCTGGCCGAAGGGCGCGCCCTGTGGGTCACTCAGGCCGATGATATGCGACTGGGCGCACTGGGCGCTGTCTATCGGCACCTCGGCAACAATGTCAAAATCGGGGTCGGATACTCATGGTCCGACTTCTCCGATGACCTCTCGGACCAGAGCTATTCCAGCCATGGTCCCTTCCTGAACCTGATCGGAAAATTCTGACACTGAAACAAGGCGAAGGGTATTGTCAGACCAATGTGCGATCAGTTTGTCTCATCACACATTGGTGAAGCCTGAGCGGAACCAATCCCGTAGTGCGTCAGCATTAACGGGATTGAGTATCACGCCGTTTCCAGCACCATGGTTGCCGCTGCGGTGTTGGAAATCGGGATGTGATAATTGCGGTGGGTTTCCATCGCGCTATCACCCAATGCGCCGCGGGCCGATATCCAGTTGAGGATCTCTACGCCTTGTGATCCGGCCTGACGGACGATTTCCTCTGCGCTGATCTTTGTCAATGCGTCGGGATCGCGCGCAAGATTATCCATGCAGAACATGTCATAATCCGGGTTCATGAAACCTGCCCGTTCCCCGTCAAGCTGATGGGAAAGCCCGCCCGTTCCGATAACGACAATTTTCTCATCCCCGCCCCAGCTTGCAAGAGCGCGGTGAACACTGCGCCCCAGAGCCAGGCAGCGCTTGGGTGATGGAAGCGGAAACTGCACCGTATTGATAGCGATTGGCACCAGCTTGACAGGCCAGGCATCCACTTCGGGCCAGGCCAGTTCAAACGGGAGAGACAAGGCATGATCGACCAGCATGGACTGGCAGGTAGTAATGTCAAATTCATCACTGACCAGCTGTTCAATCACATGCCAGCTTAATTCCGGCATACCGGGAAAGGGCTTGTAAACCGGCAGGCCCCATCCTTCATCTGCATTGCGATATTCCTGCGCCGCTCCAACGGCAAAGGTGGGCATTTTATCAAGAAAGAAGTTCAGCCCATGGTCGTTGTAAAAACAGACGGCCACATCAGGTCTTGTGGCCTGCAGCCAGTCCCGGACCGGAGGGAAACCGTCAAAAAACGGCTTCCAGTAAGGGGTTTTCTGATCCCCGCGCATGATTGCCCCGCCAATTGCGGGAACATGACTTGTGAAATATCCGCCAATAATCTGTGCCATTGCCTATGCCCTTTCTTTGGTGTCGATGGCCTGATCGAGCAGCATCTGCCTGAAGTCTTCAACGCTCATGCCGGTTTGCAGCGCGCCGACATCCTGCACATTCAGGCCGAATATTCCGGCCAGTTTGGCGAGGTAGTAAATATTTCCTCCGGCTGCGATCATGCCGGGGATGTCGCGATTTTCTACCGCCTTGCGCTGGTCGGGGGTGAGAGAAAAACGGTCGCAATAAGCGGCTTCGTCTTCCAGAAATGCGGTTCGGTTCGCGGCATCGTTAAAGGAATAGCACATGGCGTTGATCTGGTAGCCTCTGGCGGCCGCATCGCCGGTGAACAGGGGCGTGCCGGATATTGGCGTGCCAGCAGGCGCGGTATCATTTTCATAGCTCATCATTGGTCACTCTCCCAGGCATGGTGCCCGCATTCTTGTTCCGGGGAGAATGTGCGCTGCGAGGGAGGTGGCCTCTTTGATATTAATCAAGAAACCATAAATTTTGTATGTATTACTTACTTTTTAAAGGTCCGATTACGCTGTGTTGCGTCAAATCCGGACAAGATGGACCGTCAGGCCATCCAGAGGGATGGGATTTGCAGAGGCAATATCGCGAGTCGCATCGGCGCGCGCACGGTTGAGAATATCAGCAGAAACATCTGCATCATGAAGGATATGATCCGCAATACCGAGCAGGCGCGCCTGTTTCAGTGTCAGGTCATCCGGGTCATCGCCGGAAATATGTATCTCCACCATGCGCGAGCTGTTCTGCGCAGAAGATTCAGCCAGCAGGGATTGCCAGTTGACAAGACGCTGCGGGCTATCAGGATCAAGAATATCGCAGGGGCCGCCCTGTTCCAGCAGGTGATCAATGGCCTTGCGCCTGTCTGCCGCCTGCGGAAATGACTTGCGAAAAGCAGGGCGCAGACCGGCCAGCTTGCGGGCAAGACTGCCCAGAGAGGGCGGAATAATGGTTTCAAGCCGGAGGCGAATATGCTTGGCCAGCCCGGCAGAGGTGCCCCCTGTGCCAATCGCGACCAGAACGGGATCACGTTCCAGTATGCTGGGGGTCAGAAAATCGCATAAATCCGGCCTGTCAGCAACATTGACCAGCATATTGGCCTGATGCAGCCTATCGACAATTTCTCTGGCATCATCCTGATGGTCCGGCACGATAAAGGCAAGATTTGCGCCCTGACGGATTGCCATTTCCTCATTCGTGATAACGCTACCACCGGCACGGGAGACAAGGCGAGCTTTGGCATCGGCAATGGCACCATTGCCCAGCACAAGGACCGGCTTGCCGGCAATCTGGTGGAACAGGGGCAGGCTGTTCATGAGTGCCGGATCATAATAGCCACTCAGGCACACGTTCTGCTGCGTAGATCTGTTCAGCCGGTATCCGGTCCGCGACAATAGCGAAGCGATCATCATCTACCAGCACTTCAGGGACAAAACCGCGGCTGTTATAGCTGCTGGCCATGGTCGCCCCATAGGCACCTGCTGTGCGGAAGACAGCCAGATTACCTGCATCGACGCAATCAATATCGCGCCCCATGGCGAAGGTATCGCCCGTTTCGCAGATCGGACCGACAATATTGGCGGTAAACCTCTTTCCATTGGGCTTGACCGCCTCGAAATCATGCCATGCGCCGTAAAGGGCAGGGCGGGCCAGATCATTCATGGCCGCATCCACAATCACAAAAGGGGTATGATTGCCGTTTCGCTTGACCCGGATTACCTCTGTCAGCAGGATACCGGCATTGCCTGCGATAATCCGGCCCGGCTCAAACATCAGCCTTGCATCCCAGCCACGGGTGACACGGGCAAGCATGGCACCGTAATCAGCCGGGGAAGGCATGATATCACCCTGTTTATAGGGCACACCAATGCCGCCGCCCAGATCGGCATGAGTAATGGTTCCGCCGGAACTGCGTATGCGGGCAATCAGTTCTCCCATTTTGACAAAGGCACTTTCCAGCGGATCAAGGCTGGAAAGCTGACTGCCAATATGCATGGCCAGACCGCGCATTTCCAGTCCGGGCAAGGCGGCCAGACGCGCATAGATTTGGGGAGCAAGATCTATCGCTACGCCAAACTTGTTTTCACTTTTACCCGTAGAGATTTTCTCATGCGTTCCGGCATCCACATCCGGGTTGACGCGCAGCGCACAGCGCGCTGCAAGCCCTCTGCCTGCGGCAATGGCGGATAGTTCCTGACCTTCTTCCTCGCTTTCAAGGTTGAACTGGCCGATATTTCTGTCCAGCGCAGCGCCAAGTTCACGCGCCGTTTTACCCACGCCGGAAAAAACAATATCCTGCGGTGCCATCCCTGCTGCCAGTGCGCGCTCCATCTCGCCTTGCGAGACAACATCGGCGCCATATCCTTCACGTTGCAGGATTTTCAATACAGCAAGATTGGGGTTGGCCTTGACCGCAAAGGCAAGATGCGGGTCGCCCAGCGGAGCCAGTGCATCGCGAAACACGCGGGCATGACGCTCCAGCGTGGCGCGGGAATAGACATAAACAGGTGTGCCAACCGCCTTTGCAATATCTGGCAAAGGCACGTTTTCGGCATGGAGCACACCATCAACAGATTGAAAATGATCCATGAGGGAACCTTATTCCGGGGGGAGGTCGAAGGGGTCGTCTTCACGCTCTTCAGAGCGACGGCGCAGTTCGACATTGCGTTCCGGCGCTGCCTGCGGGTCAAGCGCCAGCAGATCATCCGCATCCGGCTGATAGGAGGCGCCAATGGGTGCCACTGGCAGGCTGTTGCCTTTTGCTGGCAAGAGGTCGGTTTTTGCCCCGCATCCGGCAAGCAGCAATGCTGCTGTGGCCAGAACCGCAAGGGGAATGGTTGTCTCGCGATATGTCTTTTCGCGATATAGAGATATATGTGTTTGCATCAGGACGTTCCTTCCGCAGGATCTGGCCCAAGAAGATCCTGAGCCTCTGCCACGCGCCGTTTTACCTGCTCTGGCGCGGTTCCGCCATGGCTGGATCGTGCAGCAACCGAAGATTCGACAGAAAGCGCATCAAATATCCGTTCATCAATCCGCGGATCAATCGCGCGAAGCTGTTCCAGCGACAGGGCATCAAGGGCCTTGCCTTCGCTTTCGGCGAGTTTGACGGCAGCGCCTGTAATATGATGGGCCTCGCGGAAAGGAATATCCGCCTCACGCACCAGCCAGTCAGCCAGATCGGTAGCAGTGGCATAGCCCAGTTCAGCCGCTTCGCGCATTCGCTGGACCCGAAAATCACTTTCCCGGACCATTCCGGTCATGGCCGCGATGGAAAGGGCGAGCAGGCCAGCGGCTTCAAAGACAGGAGGCTTGTCATCCTGCATGTCCTTTGAATAGGCCAGTGGCAGGCCCTTCATGGTTATCTGCAGAGCGGTGGAGCATCCCACAATGCGCCCGGCATGTCCGCGCACAAGCTCGGCGGCATCGGGGTTTTTCTTTTGCGGCATTATAGAAGAGCCCGTCGAAAGCGAATCCGCCATACGCACAAAACCGAAAGGCTGGCTGGCCCAGATGATGAACTCTTCTGCGAGCCGGGAAAGATGCAGGGCGCACTGGCTGGCGGCCATCAGGTAATCCAGGGCAAAATCCCGGTCCGATACGGCATCCAGAGAATTATCCGTGGGTTTGTCAAAGCCCAGAGCGCGGGCTGTGGCGCTGCGATCAATCGGGAAGCCGGTTCCGGCAAGGGCTGCACTGCCCAGCGGACATTCATTCATCCGTTTTCGTGCATCATGCAGGCGGCTGCGATCACGGCGGAACATTTCATAATAGGCCATCAGGTGATGGCCAAGCGTCACGGGCTGCGCGGTCTGCAAATGGGTAAAGCCGGGCATGATGCTGGCGGCATGTTCCTCTGCGCGATCAACCAGCGCCTGCTGCAGTGCCAGAAGTCCTTTATCTGTCTGGTCAATCATGTCGCGCACCCAGAGGCGGAAATCGGTAGCGACCTGATCATTACGGCTGCGGGCAGTATGCAACCTGCCAGCCGCAGGGCCTATCAGTTCGGACAGACGGCTTTCCGTTGTCATGTGGATGTCTTCAAGATCCCAGTTTTCCGGGACGCCATCCTTTTCATATTCGCGGGCGATCGTGTCCAGCCCTTCGCGAATAAGGGCGGCATCTTCAGCAGAAACAATATTCTGCGCACCCAGCATTGCGACATGGGCCTTGCTGGCCGCTATGTCCTGACGCCACAAGGCCTTGTCGAACGGGATCGAGGCATTTATCTCACGCATGATAGCGGATGGCCCTTCGGCAAAGCGTCCGCCCCACATCTGGTTGGAGCCTGAATTGTCTGTTCGATCTGTCACGCTGATTGCCCTGAGTCTGATAGTGTGCCTGATGGGGAGCCTGTCTCTGGCCGGTTGCGATAGGCAAAGCGGGCCTGCTACGCAAGATGAGGCCGGTAAATCTGGATCAGATTCATCGGACAGGGATAGCGAGGGGGCACTTTCCGGCACGCAGGACTCTGGCCATGCCGGCAGTCTGATACCTGCTGTCAATGTGAAGAAACCCGATGGCACAGAGCTAAACCTTGGGGCGTTGCAGGGTGAGCCGGTTCTGCTGAATCTGTGGGCGACATGGTGCGCCCCCTGCGTTACGGAAATGCCTATGCTGGATGATCTGGCGGGCAGTTATGCAGGAAAGCTGCGCGTTGTGACCGTGAGTCAGGACATTACTGGTGCGGATCAGGTGGTTCCGTTTTTCAAGGAACGTGGCTTTGTTCATCTTGAACCGTGGATGGATGAGGAAACGGAGCTGAGTTTCAGACTGGAGAGCGGACAATTGCCCCTGACTATATTATATGACGAGCAGGGGCAGGAAATATGGCGGGTTGCCGGCGGGTATGACTGGTCGGGCACACAGGCCCGCGCCATGATTGATGAAGGGCTGGGCGGTTAGGTCCTGATTCTGGATTAATTATTGACGCGGGCATTTGTCCTTGCCCATGCAGTTATTTCAGTGGCACACATGGCGTATGGCAACGAAGATACAGGAACAGCAGCAACAGGGAATGATCCATATTCCCGGCGGTGTGTTCACCATGGGGTCGGAACGGTTTTACCCTGAAGAGCGACCTTTGCGCAAAGTGCGGGTGGACGGGTTTCTGATGGACGCATCTCCGGTAACAAACCGTGATTTTGCAATTTTTGTCGAAGCAACGGGCCATCAGACATTTTGCGAGATCGCACCTGACCCAAAAGATTATCCGGGGATGGACCCGGAATTTGCCCATCCCGGATCGCTTGTGTTCCAGCGCACGGCAATGCCGGTGCCGCTGGATGATTTTTCGCAGTGGTGGTCATTTACTCTGGGCGCGGACTGGCGCCACCCCACTGGTCCGGGCAGTTCTATTGAAGGGC
>JBKEEC010000275.1:0-5876 GCA_047975785.1 Sphingomonadaceae bacterium
ATTGGCGTTCGAGCGTCGTCTGATCATTGCTTATAAAATCAACGACGAGACTGTGACAGTGTTGCGCGTCATTAATGCGGCGCGTGATCTTGGGTCGGATTTTACTCATTGAGGGGCATTGCCAACTTGAGGTGATCCTGCTGTGTCAATGAGTGAAGGCGTCTCTTTCACGTTTTTCACGCGGCCATTTCGAGGGCATATCCGTTCCACAGGTCGAAGGCATCGGATCTTGCATGGCGATATGAGGCGGTGGAAAGACGATAGCGGCGGGGTCTGAAAATTGTGTTGATCTGATCGTGAGCCGCGAGGAACCCTTGCGCCTGAGGTTCTGTCGCAAACTCTGGGGTATGCTGCAAGTTGCTCTTTGATATGGTGAATTAATACCAACATGCGATGAGCTTGACTCATTGCGTGCTGGTTAAGCCCGCGCGGCGCCTGAGCGTTTCAAACTTCTGATGCGTCGGCATCATTGCAGTTTGGTATAAGCGGCGAGGCTGTCGAACTGTTCTCCTCATGCGCGAGGCCCGCCTGCTGGACCTGCTCGCCCATCGCATCGTCTGCGGCCTGTGCGGGCGCGCTGGCGGGATCGCGCAGCTTCGCCAGATCGAGCGTGGTCGCATGGGCACAGCCAAGATAGCGGACAAGGTCCGACGGCGAATGCAGAATCTGGCTATCATACTGGCGCATAGGGCGAATCTCCTGATGCACCGGTTATGTGTGAGAACCACGACAGAATCGGTCGTTACTCTTCGTCAGGGATTGCCCGCCGCATGAAGGCGTCGAACAACGGAACAGTGAAATCGGTCTCACCGTAGCCGGGAGTGTAGATCATGCCTTTGGCGATCAGTGAGGCACGGACGGGACCAAAGGAATTTGGTTTCTTGCCCAGATAGTCGGCCACATCACTCGAAGCATATGGCCCTTCCCCCAATGCCGCCATGCCACGCAGGTAGCGTTTTTCAGACGGGGTCAGCCGATCAAAACGGACACGGAAGAAGCTGGCGTCGAGCGCGGCGATCGCGGTGGGAGTGGCTACAGCAACATCCCCGGCGGTGATCGGGCAATCTGCCGCCGCGTCCCAACACTGCTTTCCCCATTCCTGGAGGAAATAGGGATAGCCGCGGGTGACGGCTAGCACCTCGGCCACTGCATCCTCCGCCATACTACACTCCTCGGCCTCCAGCGGATGGACCAGCGCGGCGCGCGCATCCTCGGGCGGCAGCGGGCCGATGGTGGCGAAGACGAACAGGCGCTCGGCATAGCTTTTTGCCCGGCCCATTTGCCCGGCAAGCTGTGGCAGCCCGGCCCCCACCAGCGTGATCGGCCGCTCGTTCTGGCGCGCGCGGTGAAGCGCGGTGATGAGCGCGGCCAGCTCGCGTTCGGGCACATATTGCAGCTCGTCGATGAAGAGGACCAGTGCCGTGCCCCGCTCCCCCGCCGCAGCACCGGCGAGGTCGATCAGGTCGACAAGATCGGATTCGAGATCGCCATTGTCGGCCACCCCTGGCTCGCCCAGATCAAGCGAGGCCTCGAGTTCACCGTAACTCAGTTTGAACGCTTTCACGAAACGCGCCAGCGCGCCAAGTCCCCGCTTCGCCAATGTCATCGCCGCCTGCCCACGGTCTAGCTTGAGCAATGCGGTGCGTAACGCTGGCACCAGCATGGCAGGTAGCGACTGGCCTTCCGGCGCCTCGATCGGGACGGCCATAATGCCTTCCCCTTCGGCGGCGCGGCGCATCTCGTTAAGCAATACCGTCTTGCCCACCCCGCGGAGGCCCATCAGAATTACGCTTTGCGCATGGCGACCATGGGCGATGCGATGCAGCGCAATTGACACGTCTTCCATGATTGCATCGCGACCGGCGAGCTCGGGCGGGCGCGTGCCGGCACCGGGGGCGAAGGGATTGCGGCGTGGGTCCATGTCTAGGAGTTTTAGGGAGTTCTAGGAATATTGCTAGAACTGATTAATTCAGTTAGCATGCACTCTCGTGCAACGCTGTTTACTGGCGCTTTCACAAATTCCAAAAGATTCATCGCAAACCCTCCTGCGCCGTGATTCAAAACGGAAAAACCTATCGGACAACACAGCACATCAGGCAACGGCGTTCAGTCCCAGAACAAAGCTTGCTATTGCTCAATTGAACCTTTTCGCCTAATCCTGCCGCCAAACAGCTTCAA
The DNA here is from genome assembly GCA_047975785.1 of Sphingomonadaceae bacterium. Taxonomy (GTDB): domain Bacteria; phylum Pseudomonadota; class Alphaproteobacteria; order Sphingomonadales; family Sphingomonadaceae; genus JACXVD01. Next base: position 2,179 of record JBKEEC010000275.1, read on the forward strand.
GGAGAGTGCCGCAAAGTGTGGGGCAGTTGCTGATTTTCAGCAACACTGCCAATAATGGAGCATGGGTGCGGAATTCGAGATTGTTCAACTGAAGGTTCGACTTCTGGGGATAAGCCCCATGATCTGGCGTCGCGTTCTGGTACCAATTGATATGACCTTGCGTGAACTTCACGGAGTTTTTCAGGTGGCAATGGGCTGGGAAGGTATCCACCTCTATGCCTTTGATATTCGCGCTGTGCAGTATGGGGCATTCGAATTGTCTATGGCGGATCCTCGCACGCCGCTGAGCCAGTTCGGTTTTCATGCGAACGACAAGTTTACATACACATATGATATGGGCGATGGCTGGGTACATGAAGTCCGGGTTGAAAAATTCAATCCCGCTGAACCCAAAAAATCCTGGCCCTTGTGTATCGGCGGCTCCGGGGCTTGCCCACCAGAGGAATGTGGCGGCCCGCGAGGGTTTCTGGAAAGGCGCGAGGAGGCAGACGGGTATGATGCCTGGCAAGACATGCATGCGATGCTCCATTTGCTTAGCGAGGCAACGAACCCTGATGCCGATGATGAAATGCTGCACTCCCTTCTTGATGACGATGTGCGGATGACACTGGACCGGGTTCTGGCGCGGCAGGCTTATCTGAGTGCCAGGTTTTCGCGGAAGGATGTGAACCGGGCTTTTCAGGAGGGCCGCCACCGCGAGCTGATGCATCAGCAGATGTGATTACCCTGTCCACAAGGGTTCGGTTTTGGACATGCCCGCTTCCTATGTCCATAAATTATCTTGACAGTATTTTGAACACTAGCGATATTTCGGACATCGATTTTGCACCAATGGTTTCCATATGTCCCGTACTTTCGCCTATGCCAGAGTTTCTACGATCGATCAGGACCCGCGTAATCAGCTGGGAGAAATAGAGGCTGCCGGTTTCCGGGTTGAACCTTATCGGGTCGTGGCCGAGACGGTTTCAGGTTCCATGTCCATTGAACAGCGCAAGGGCTTCGTGCGACTGCTGGACAAGATGGAACGAGGTGATGTGCTGGTTGTCACCAAACTTGATCGACTTGGGCGCGATGCCATTGATGTCAGCACCACAATAGCCAGGCTGGAAGAAATGGGCATCCGTGTTCATTGCCTCGCGCTTGGCGGCGTCGACCTGACCAGCTCCGCTGGGAAGCTGACCATGGGGGTCATCAATGCCGTCGCCCAATTCGAGCGCGATCTTCTGATTGAGCGAACCCAGTCTGGCCTGGCTCGTGCCAGAGCTGAAGGCAAGCCGCTTGGAAGGCCTCCGGCACTCTCTGACGATCAACAGACACAAGTGAGGGCAAGGATTGCTCAGGGTGAGACAATCTCGGCCATTGCGCGAGATATGGGAACAAGCAGGCAAACTGTCATGCGGGCAAGGGATGCAAAAATGCAATAAACGGGCAGGTAGGAGTAACGATATGGATATTGAAATCACAGTCCAAATCACTGCGCCGGATGGCACGGTGCATATCGACAAGGTTGGTACATTATCCAAAAGCTGTGAGGCCATGGGCGACATTGGCCTCACCATAGAGGAAGGCAAGAGCTTGCTTCTTGAGGTACAGCAGAAGATTGTCACTGCACAATGCGAGGCATTCTGCTCGGGCCTCTCATGCTGCCGACACTGCAACCATCCATTGCGCGGTAAAGAGCGCAATTGCATTCGATATCGTACAATATTCGGCGATATCAGCGTCGAAAGCCCGCGTTTTTATCATTGTCAATGTTATGATGGCCCGGCCAGAACCTTCAGCCCTCTGGGCACTTTGCTGTCTGGTCATGTCGCGCCAGAGCTGCTCTGGCTTGAAACAAAGTGGGCTTCTCTGGTGTCTTTTGGGGTTACGACAGATTTGCTGAAGGATGTCCTTCCTGTCAGCAGGCAGCTGAGCCCGGACACCATTCGAAGGCATCTGGGGCAAGTGGCAGAACGGATGGAAGCGGAACTGGGGGAAGAGCATTTCAGCTTTATAGCAACCAGCGCTTGTCAGCGAGAGCACCTGTCTAACCCGGAAGGTCCGATCACTGTCGGGATTGATGGTGGATATGTGAAATCGCGAGATCAGGACCAATCTCATTTCGAAGTGACCGTGGGTAAATCAATTCCCACAGATCGCCCGAGCCGGTATCTCGGTCTCGTCCAGAGCCATGATGACAAACCCAAGCGTCGGTTACACGAAGTTCTGAAGGATCAGGGCTGGCAGGAAAACCAGCCTGTGACATTCATGACGGATGGTGGTGATACCGTCATCAAGATGGCCCTGCACATGGCACCTGCCTCGGAACATATTCTCGACTGGTTCCATATCACCATGCGCCTCACAGTTTTACGGCAATACGTAAAGGGACTGACGCATTATAACGATTATGACGCCGAGAAACTGGCTCGGTTGCTCTGTCAGATCAAGGGTTTCCTGTGGAATGGCAATTTGCATGACGGCCAAGCGGCAATCGAAGATCTCGTCGTGGAGTTGGACGAAATCGAGACAGACTATGCCAGCATCAAGCCCCTGCGCAAAGCCGCGGCTGAGTTTGAGACCTACATCGCCAACAACAAGGGTATGATCCCGAACTACGCCGAACGTCGCCGATATGGCGAGCGCGTATCTACTGGCTTTGTCGAAAGCACAGTCAACACTGTTGTCGGCAAGCGGTTTGGCAAGCGTCAGCAGATGCGATGGTCAAAACAGGGGGCTCACCTCATGCTTCAAACCCGGACACGCACCCTCGATGGAACCCTGCGGGCCAAATTTGAGCAGTGGTATCCAGGAATGAGACCGCCCGAAAAAATGGCCAAGGCAGCCTGAGTGCCCCACACTTTGCGGTAATCTCCCAAAGGCACCGGCAAGCTGGTCAATAATGCCTCAGCAGCACGAGGCATTCCGGACGTTGACTCCGACCTGTCACCACCCCATACTAACGGGCCTGATTTGGATAATGGGCCAGGCCCAGACATTGATGAAGGAAATGCCCCAAATAGGACACCGCGTACTGTTGGGAATTTGTAAGGCGGGCCTCTGGAACACGCCACGCAGGTAAGCGGACGTTTCAATTTGGAGAGCGGTCCTCCCAATGGCACGGTCTTTAGAGCCGATAATCAGGGGAATATTACAAGTTATGCAACTTATGATGCTAACGGTCAAATCTTGACGCGCGTCGATGTCACTGGTGCGGCTCACAACGGAGTTCCAACGCCCCATGTTTTGGAATACGGGCGGAATACACTACCCGACGGCAGTGTGAGAGTTCAGACGCCGCGAACCAACCCGCGTCCAGCCACACCGGACGAAATTCCATGATCGAACGTGATCCGTTACCAGGATGGTCGCAGCCCGTCGCTATTGAGGACTGGGGCCGGAAGTGTTCACCGCCGATTGAAAAGGCGTGGCTAGCCCACCTCAATTACTTTGTGCATCCTGATGTGGTGGTCGCGGCTGGCCGTCTTTTGTTGCCCAAATTTGTAGAACACGAAGGGTGCGTTTTTTTGGAAAACAACTTCACCCTCAAAGGTTACTCGGAGTGGAGAGAGCGTTTGGCTGATCTCAGCGAAGTTGAGAACATGCTCAATCATCAACACGTATATGATTTGTTTGCGGTGACTGATGATATCTCTGAGGAATCATACCTAGGCGTGGCTAACCTTTTGGCTGAGACAATCAACTTGGCGCTTAGG
>JBKEEC010000276.1:0-5999 GCA_047975785.1 Sphingomonadaceae bacterium
AGGAAACTGCCGGAGAAAAGCTGACCACATTTGATGTGGAGGAAGCGGCCTTCGCGGCCTTTCTCCGGTTTGTGAAAGAGCACAAGGAAATCTACCGGATCATTGATGAAGCGGAATTTGTCGATCCGGCCAGCTATCGCACCCATTACCAGAGCACAGCTGCGCGTATTCTGGAACGGCTGCAAGCAGGATCAGCGCGTGGAGATCTGCGCGATGACATCAGCGAAATTCATGCCTGGGCGCTCATGGGGATGAATGTCTTTCTCGGTCTGCGCTTTGCCGTCTGGGATGACAGTAAATCGCCCGAAGAAATTGCCCGGACTGCAAACGAAATCCTGCATCATGGAATTCTTCGCCAGAAGCCCTGAGCACCTGAAGCCCTGAGCACCTGAAGCCCTGAACAAATCTGATGCGCCGCTTGCGAAGCGTGTCACACCGGTATTACCCCGCCGGTTTCCACCTTTGTTGCCAGCCATAGCTCGCCTCTACCGGGTTGCCCTGGCTATCGCGTGCCGGACGAAACCGGAAACGCTGCTCCGCCAGCTGGCAGACAATCTGGTCTGCAACCGGATCAATGCTGGGTTTGACCACGCGGCAATTTCGGGCGCGCCCATCTGTGCCTACCGTCATATACACCGTGACGGACTGCCCCCAGCGGATCTGGCGGCCGCCTGCCGGTGTCGGAAAATCACGCGCAGAATTGATATCACCTGCGATCTTGACCGGCTTGCTCGCCGCAATGCCCCCGGCACCGCTGCCCCCGCGTCCCGATCCGGTGCCACTGCCCTGCCCTGCAGCACCCGTGCCTGTCCCGTTTTGTGCTGCTCCCGCACTATTGGCTGTGCCGGTAGAGGTCGCACGGGGCGCGGGTGATGGTTTGGCCAGCGGGATTTCCGGCTCTGGCACCGCCACATTTCTGGCTACAGCCTTCCTGCCCGGATTACCCTGCGCGCCTTCATCGGGCCTGCTCTCTGCTTGCGGCGGCGGAGGCTTCGGGGCAGGAGGGGGAGGCTCCATCACGGTAAAAGTCGAGAGCACGCTGCGCTCTACCGATGCCGTGAGGTCGGGCGCCAATGCACGCGCCAACCCATAAACAGCCAGCACATGCAATGCGACAATCAGCACCAGAACCGCCGGTCTGGGCCGTCTGCTTGCAGAACTGAAACCGGCTGATCCTGCCTTGCTCATGAGAGCTATATGATAACGGTATCGCCCTCTGCCAAGCCCGCTACGTCTGCCGCGCCGGTTGCGCCTGCTGCAATATCAGGCTGCCGCGTAAAGCGTGCCCCCTTTGGTTGCCATTTCACGATACATGGCAGGCACTTCAAAGCGCGGGCCGTGTTCAGCGGCGAGCCGGTCCGCCACTTCGACAAACTTCGCAATGCCCACCATATCGATATAGCTGATGGGCCCGCCGGTATAGGGCGGGAAACCCCAGCCAAAAATCGCACCCAGATCGGCGCTTTGCGGGTCATGGACGACGCCTTCGGCATAGCAGCGCGCTGCCGGAACCAATTGCCCGTAAAGCAATCGTTCCTCAACCGCTTCGGGCGAGGGCTGCGGGGCAGCAGGCGGATAATGGTCTGCCATACCCTTCCACAGGCCCAGTTTTTTCCCGTCCTCGGCATACTCATAAAACCCCTTGCCGAAACGACGGCCTGAACGCCCCAGATCATCCACCATCAAATCATAGAACGGCTCCAGCCCGGTCGGCTGGTAAGCGTCCCCCAACTCCTGTTTTGCCGAATCCATAATATCCTTGCCCAGTTTGAGCGTGGTTTCATCCATCAGGGCCAGTGGGCCAACCGGCATACCAAGATTGCGGGCGCAGTTCTCGATCAGAACCGGACTGACTCCTTCCATCACCATATGCGCTGCCTCGCCCAGATAGGGCGGCACCACCTGATTGGTGTAAAATCCGCGCACATCCTCCACCACGATCGGCGTTTTGCGGATCTTGCGATTGTAATCAAACGCTGCGGCCAGAGCGACATCGCCCGTGCCCTTGTGCGGGATAATTTCCAGCAGCGGCATCCGTTCAACCGGCGAGAAAAAGTGCATTCCGATGAACCTGTCAGGCCGGCTGGAAAATTTGGCCAGATTGCCAATCGGGATAGTCGAGGTATTGGACGCAAACACCACTTCGGGACGAATGGCCGCCTCTGCCTGTTCGATCACGCCCTTCTTGACTTCGGGCAGCTCAAAAACAGCCTCGATCACCAGATCGACCTTTGCCAGTTCTGCATAATCTGTTGTCGGGGTAATCCGGGCAAGAAACGCATCAGCCTGTTCCTGCGTGGTTTTGCCGCGGGCAACATCCTTGTCGAGAATACGCTTTGAATAGGCGACCGCCTTGGCGGCATCTTCTGCCGTGCGATCCAGCACGATGACATCCATCCCGCCTTTCACGCTGACATGGGTAATGCCCGACCCCATCAGGCCTGCACCCAGAACACCCAGAGTCCTGATTTCCAGCGGGGGGACATCCTTTGGCCGTGCGGCCCCCTTGTCCATCGCCTGTTTATTCACAAACAACGAGCGGATCATGTTTTTCGAAACCGGCCCGGCCAGCAATGTCAGGAAATATTTGACTTCAATATCCAGCGCCGGATCAAAGGGCAGATTGCTCCCTTCATAAAGGCAGGACATAATCGCCCGTATCGCAGGATAATTATCCCGCGACTGGCCCAGTGCCATGGCATTGCCGCCAATATAGAATTGCACACCTGCCGGGTTCATCGCGCCGGCCCCTCCGGGGAATTTGAATCCCTTCTGATCCCACGGAGCAAGCACTTTGGGGTTGGCCCTGACCCATGCCTTTGCCGCATCAACCGCCTTGCCCGGCTCAACCAGCTCATGAACAACTCCCTGTGCCATGGCCTGTGCAGCCTTGACCGGCTTGCCCTGCGTGATCATCATCGCTGCGGCCTGCAGCCCCATCAGGCGCGGCAGGCGCTGTGTGCCCCCTGCGCCCGGCAAGAGGCCAATCTGCACTTCGGGCACACCAAGCTGAACCTTCGGACTATCAGCCGCCACGCGGTAATGACAGGCAAGCGCCAGTTCCAGACCACCGCCCAGCGCCAGACCTTCCAGCGCACAGGCAACCGGTTTGGCCATAGCGCCTTCTTTCGCAATTTCCTTTGCCGTGTGGCCGCCATTTTCCATCTTGCGTAGCAGCCGCGAAAGACGTGCTGCCTGTTCATACCCTTCGGCACTCAGCCCACCTTTCCAGCCTTGCAGCATACGGATATCAGCCCCGGCAAGAAAGCCATTCGCCTTACCCGACGCGATCACCGCGCCTTTCATCGCATCATTGCCGGTAAAATCATCAACAAAGCGTTCAAACTCGGTGATGAGCGCCTCGTTCCAGACATTCATGGTTTCACCGGGCAGATCAATCGTGAGCAATGCAATGCCGTCGCTGTCAAGCTGAACTGAAAATGTGGAATAGGTCATGCTTTTGATCCTGTTCAATATGCTGACGGGGAGTAAAACTCAGACCCGTTCAATAATGGTGGCGGTGGCCATACCTGCGCCAATGCACAGCGTGGTCAACGCAGTGGATTTGCCCGTGCGCTCCAGCTCGTCCACCACAATGCCCAGGATCATCGCCCCGGTTGCCCCCAAAGGATGGCCCATTGCAATCGCTCCGCCATTGACGTTGATTTTGTCATGCGGGATTTCGAGCGCCTGCATAAACCGCAGGACAACCGCAGCAAAAGCCTCGTTCAATTCATACAGGTCAATATCACCGGCCTGCATCCCCGCCCGTTTGAGAGCCTTTTTTGCACCGTCTTCCGGCCCGGTCAGCATGATAGTGGGCTCCGACCCGATCGAGGCCATGGACACAATCCGCGCCCGCGGCTTCAGGCCAAGCCGCTCACCTGCTTCCCGATTACCGATCAGCACGGCAGCCGCACCGTCGACAATGCCCGAACTGTTACCGGCATGATGAACATGGTTGACATTCTCTACCTGCGGATAGCGCATCATCGCCACCGTATCGAAGCCGGGCATGGCGCCAAGGCCGGCAAAGGCTGGCGCAAGCGCGCCCAATGTCTGCATATCCGCTCCGGGACGGATCATTTCATCACGATCAAGCAAAACCTGGCCCACACGATCTTTTACCGGGACAACGGATTTGCCAAACCGGCCTTCATCCCAGGCCAGGGCAGCACGACGATGGCTTTCTACCGCATAGGCATCCAGATCATCGCGCGAAAAGCCATAAAGCGTTGCGATCAGGTCGGCGCTGATCCCTTGCGGAACAAAATAATTATGGAAAGCCGATTGCGGATCTGTCGGCCATGCGCCGCCATCGCTGCCCATCGGCACGCGAGACATGGATTCAACCCCGCCGCCCATGGCCAGATCACATTCACCCGCCATGACCTTCGCAGCGGCGATATTGCAGGCCTCAAGACCGGAGCCGCAGAAACGGTTGACCTGAATGCCCGAAACCGTCTGTGCATAGCCTGCATTGAGCAGGGCCGTGCGCGTAATGACCGCGCCCTGCTCTCCGACAGGGGAGACACAGCCAAAGGCTACATCTTCCACCGCATCATCAGCCAGTGCGCTACGCTCCCGCATCGCTGCCAGCACCTGAACCGAAAGTTCCAGCGGCGTAACCGTATGCAATGCGCCATCCGGGCGGCCTTTGCCACGCGGCGTACGTGCATGGTCAAATATAAACGCGTCAGTCATGATTGTCCTCACCGGGAATCGGCGTCTTGAGTGACGCCATGCCGGAGGCAATCTGACAGCAACCACCGCCCAATTGCAAACGCCTTTTTCAATACCGCCATGCCGTAGCGGCAAGCGGCACAGTTTACGTCAATGGAAAGTATAAATGCCGCGAATCAGCCATCTATGGTCGCCTGAAGAGCCAATAACCTGTCGGCTTGTGCAAGGTGGAGTAACTCCACCATTTTCCCGTTCACAGAAATTGCGCCCTTGCCGGAATTTTCCGGCAAGGCAAATGCAGCCACAATTGCGCGGGCCTCCTCCAGCTCTGCTCCGGCAGGGGCAAAGACACGGTTGGCAATGTCGATTTGCGTCGGATGGATCAGGGTTTTGCCTTCATAGCCGAGAATTCTCCCCTGTTCACATTCTGTCTCCAGTCCGGCAAGGTTCGCATAATCATTATAGACACCATCCAGCGCCACCAGACCGTGCGCCCGCGCAGCCATCACCGTCTGCGACAGCGCGGCAAGAAAGGCCATGCGGTCCGGCGTGGAACGGGCCAGCATATCCTTGCCCATATCATTGGTGCCAATAACAAACCCGGCCAGCCTTGTATGAGGTGCGCAGGCCGCAATATTGGCGATTTCGAGCACGCAAAGCGGTGTCTCGATCATGATCCAGAGCGGAAGGTCAGGTGCGGCCCCTGCACTGTCCATGGCAGACTGGAGAGATATGATATCGGCCGGACGATTGATTTTGGGGACCAGAACACCGCTGGCTCCTGCCTTTATGGCCGCGGCAAGATCGTCTTCACCCCAGGCCGTATCCAGCCCGTTGATCCGCACCACCGCCTCGCGCCTGCCAAAGCCGCCCTGTTGCAGCAAGGTCTCCACCGCCCGGCGCGCCTCCTGCTTGCTATCCGGAGCAACTGAATCTTCCAGATCAAAAATCAGCATGTCAGCCGGAAGACTGCGCGCCTTTTCAAGCGCGCGCGGCTTGCTTCCGGGCATGAACAGACAAGAGCGACGCGGACGGAATTGCGGTGTCATGGGCTGATGCCTTTGCCTGCAAATCAGGCCGTGTCAATCGCGCCTTATACCAAACTGCCATGATGCTGACGCATCAACAGTTTGAAACACTCAGGCGCCGCGCGGGCTTGACCAATGCGTGATGAGTCATGCTCATCGCACATTGGTATTATTCTATCAGGCCGGTTCAGTAATAATCCACCCGCACATTGAATGTGCCGGAATACACGCCCGGCTGCTGATCCGCGCCTACATTCAGACGGCCACCCAGACGAAACTCAAACGCAC
>JBKEEC010000277.1:0-2900 GCA_047975785.1 Sphingomonadaceae bacterium
CGCCAATGACTGATGAAACTTACCGCTACATATGGAATCGCCTCCAAAATGGCGACCTTGGGATGGATATCGCCGCTGACCTTGGCATCCATCCCGGACGGGTTTCTGAAATCAACACTGGACTGCGAGGTTCCCATATCACCGGGATTTATCGCGCAGCCTGACAATGGAGAGGACAGGCTTCGGTCTGTCCTCTTTTCCAAAACTGGATCATCTGTCAGCGCGTTTGTCGCTTAAACGCGCGGCATTGACTTGATGGGCTATGCCCCATCCGCCCTTATGCACGGATGGCGATATCGAGCGATCTTTTTACCGGCGTTGATTTTTCCCGTCTGCCAGCCCCCGATGTGCTGGAGCAGCTGGACTATGCCAGTTTGCGCGATACGGCCATGGCTGATTTTCTGGCGCTGATGCCAGAGTTTAACGCAGTCAGCCCGGCTGACCCGATCTATAAATTTGTTGAAATGCTGGCCTATTACTGCCTGCTGATCCGCCAGCGGGTGAATGAGGCAGCCAGAGCAACCATGCTGGCCTATGCCCAGGGTGCGGATATTGATGCGATTGCCGCGCGTTATGGGCTTGAGCGTTTTGAACTGTCTGATGGCAGTCTGGAAAGCGATACAGATTTTCGCGCACGGGTGGCCGCTGCGCCAGAGGCATGGTCTGTTGCCGGGCCGGTTGGTGCCTATGTTCAGGGCGCAAAAAATGCCAGCGGTGATGTGGCCTTTGCCAGCGCCATCAGCCCGGCGCCCGGCGAAGTGCTGGTTTCGGTTCAGGCCCGCAAGGCTGATAGTGTGTCTGTTGATGGCAGTGCCTCCGCCGCGCTGATCGCACAGGTGGCAGATTATCTGGACGCTGAAGATCGCAGGCCGCTGACTGATCAGCTTACCGTGCAAAGCGCGCAGATTTCTCCTTTTGCTGTCAATGCGCAAGTGCGCCTTTTCAGCGGGCCGGACCCGGCCAGTATTCTGGCTGCGGCGCGCGCGAAACTGGATGGCTGGCTATTGCGCAATTGCCGCCTTGGCCGCGACATAACTGCAGACAGCATCCATGCCGCACTTACGGTTGAAGGGGTGAGCAAGGTAACGCTCACGGACTGGGCCGATATTACCTGTGATGCGACACAGGCAGGCTATTGCACTGCTATTGCCATCAGCCATGCAGGAGTGGGCGAATGAGCCGCGACCTTCTGCCCCCACAATCCACGGAAATGGAGCGGGTGATGGCTGATCTGATTGGCCAGTACCTGACCCCGCCGCCGCCTGATTATGTATCTTTCTGGAATCCGGATACGTGCCCGCTTGCGCTTCTGCCGCATCTGGCATGGGCCTATTCGGTCGATATCTGGGATGATGAATGGAGCGAGGATGAGCAGCGCGCTGTGGTGCGCGAGGCGATTTTTGTTCATCGGCACAAGGGGACTGTGGGCGCAGTGCGCGCCGCGCTCGATGCGCTGGGCATCGGGCTGGATATTACCGAGTGGTGGCAGGATGGCAGCGCGCCCTATACATTCCGGATCGATACTTATGCGGATAATATCTTTGAGGCCGGACTAGGCATCAATCCGCGCCTGCTTGCACTGATCTCTGCCCAGATTGACCATATCAAGCCCGTGCGCGCGCATTATTCCCTCCGGGTGGGGGAAAGGTTCCCGTCAGGTATTTCGGTTCAGGCTGCGATGACTGACAGCTTTATTGACCGGTCCCGTCCCGATTTTTCAGCCGCACGGGACGAGATGTATTCCGGCGTGTCTGTGCAGGCATCCCTGCGCGAGTGTGCGCTTGACCGGCAGGATTTTAACTTTCTGGAGGCGGCATAATGCCACAGGCACTTCTTACCGATCTGGCCATCAACAAAATCAGGGATGCCGCAGGCAGCGCCGCCGCCGTGGCAATCAGCCATGTGGCGCTGGGTGATGGTCTGGGCGCAAACTATGACGCCGCCGCCAGCCAAACCAGCCTGCGCCGCGAACTGGCACGGGTGGCGATTGCAAGTCGCACACAAATTGGTGCGCGAAGCTGGCAGGTAAAGGCAGAGTTTCCGCCTGAAACTCCGGTTTTTACCATCCGCGAAATCGGCTTTTTTGACAATGCAGGCGCGCTGATTGCCATTGTGGCTGGTACCGATTTCGAGGCGCGGCAGGCGGGCACCATCGCTTATATCATCCAGCATGTCCTGAATTTCAGCCGGGTGGGTGATGGGCTGATCATAATCGAGGCACCGGATGATGAGGTGCTGACCTTCCACTTGCTGACACTGGCCAGCCAGGCGAGGCAAGACACTCGCCTATTCAACCTTAGTGAAGCGCATTTTCTTGCGCATGGAGCCTATGCATGAGCCTGACCGATATTAACAATGCCGCCATTGCGCTGAATGAAGCGGCATCGGCTTACAACAACCAGATTGCGCAAATCGAAGCAAAAAAGGCAGAGCTTGAAGACTTTGTCATGAATATGTTTGACCGTATCGCGGTGGGCTATTCAAGAGTTGAATACGATAATTCAGTCATCCATTCAAAAAGCGGGATGGCAATACCGACAGACCCATTGCATTCTGACCGGACGCAATGGGCGAAGATCTCTGCAATTTCTTCACGGCGGGTTGTGGGGCGTGAAAATAGTACGGGTGTCCTTGCGCTGGATACTCAATACGCTTTTGTTGCTCCACCCGGTTATTATGAAGTTCCGCAATACAATAATGATGCCAGTCGCTGTTGTATTGAAGTTCTGGCAGGTGATTTTGCAGACCACAACGCTGTTGTGGCGTGGCTCGCGGCGCATCCCGGCTTCAAGACCACCCTTGTCGGTGGCTGGGATGTAGGGGGATACAACTATAAAATTCCCTGCACCACGAATGGCTTTGCCGATTTGTGGATACGTTTTTCCAACCGGAGCCATGCC
>JBKEEC010000278.1:0-29030 GCA_047975785.1 Sphingomonadaceae bacterium
ATCCGGACCGATGCAGTATCGGTTTTCATCCGCTGCACGGGTTGGCAGCTCTGATATTGTATCTGGCTTTGCTTGCCGTACCGCGCTGGTGGGTGCGTGCCATTGCGCTGGGATGCCTGCTACATCTGGGTATCGACACTACCGATTGCCTCATGCAGCGCCTCTGACATGCAGCGAAAGAACTACCCCGTGGTCAGAAGAGTGTAAGGATCAATCCCCTTATCGCGCCATTGGGCATGGCATTCATCATAAAAGCGGGGTTTGCGGATTCCGAATGATGACCGTGCTTCCTCCAGTGGCATGGCCAGCACATCTTCTATCGGCATTTCGGCGATAGTAGGGCAGCCTTTACCCAGCTTCTGCGCCTCTCTCACAGCGCGGATAACAGGAGCATCTGCTGCACCATTGCCGCGCATGTGCAAGGCAGCAGCATAGGCAATAAACAGATAGCCCAACCCGCCATTCTGCCCATGGGTGAATGCCAGCACGCATTGCTCGCCCAATGCATCACGATTATACCCGGTCAGAACATGTAACAGGTCATGCGTATCCCGATACCGACTGATATACCATTCGAACTTGTCATCAAATGCTGTCCGACCTTCCCGGAACTGGTCATACTCCTCAACCAGTCCGGCGGCGGTCAGTCCCTGGCTCTCCATAAAATCAAGATAGGCATGGGCAACACTGTCAGCCGGGAAAGCACGAAGCATTGCATGGTCATCCAGCAGGTCAGGAAGATATGGCTCGCTGAGGCGCAATTGCCTTCCATGATCGCTCGTCAAAAAGCGTTGTGCGCGTCCCCTGACATCGTGCGTCGGCAGGGCTTCAAAGATATAAAATACTTCCTCGGTATTCTCTTTGTCCCTCAACAAATTCCGAAAATGCTTCCACGCCTTGAGTGGCCGCAATTTCAATGGCGGACGACTATTGTGCCAGAATGGCAGATTATCGTCAGCAATCTGCGTCGCAATTCCGGAAGGAGCAGGGTAATGGGCCGTTGTCATTTTTCCATTCCTGAATGTTACTGACATTGATGTAAGTATAGCATGAAATTCAGCCCCCGGTAAACCCCGCAGATTCGCTCCATTCTTCTCGCGGAATATCAAGAAGACGCAGAACTGATGTCAGGTCGCCAAGCGAAATTGCGCCATTGGCTGCCGCCTGCGCCTTTGGCTTGGCATGATAGGCAATGCCATAATCCGCCGCCTGCAGCATGGGGATATCATTTGCTCCGTCACCCGTTGCCATGGATATAGTGCCTACGCCAAGTTTGCCCGACTCATCCCTGAGCACCTGTTCCTTCACCGAACTGTCCGTAATCGGCCCAGCCAGTGCGCCGGTAAGTTTGCCATGCTCAACGGCAAGGTGATTACCCACAACCCGATCAAAGCCGAGCCATGAAGCGACCGGATCTGCAAAATGATGAAAGCCCCCTGTCACCAGCACAGTGCGGCACCCCTTTGCCTTGAGCGTGCCCACAAGAATACGTGCCCCAGGCATTGGCTCAATCCGTTCCTCAAGGCAGCGTGATATTGCGCTTTCATCCAGTCCCTGAAGCAGGCCGACCCGTTCGCGCAAGGCGCTTTCAAAGTCCAGCTCCCCCAGCATTGCCCGTTCGGTAATGGCAGAGATGCGCTCTTTCAATCCGGCAAAATCGGCAAGCTCGTCAATACATTCCTGTCCGATCATGGTGGAATCCATATCCGAGATGAATAGCTGCGGCACAACCGGAACATCCCGCGTCACCAGCAGGTCGCATGGTGAGAACTGTGCCAGAAGACACTGTTTGAGCTGCATGGCATCATCATGGGTGACAGCAATTTCCAGCACATCCCCGTCAGTATCCATCATTTGCGCATCCGCTATGGCCATGCCAGTGGCTTCAATAGCGGAGATTGCTTGTGCAAGCCGTGTTTCAAGTTGGGCTTTGTCTGCTATCAGCCGGGCAATGAGCACTGAAAAATCTCCACTAGAATCTGGCATGATGCCGCCGGTGGCGCTCATTGCAGGGCCAACGGCCAGCGGCAAGAGCGATCTTGCGGTGGAAGTGGCCCGGAATATCGAAAAGAGAGGGCGAAAGACAGCGATTATCAATGCGGACAGTGCACAGGTCTATGCCGATCTATCAATACTGAGTGCTCGTCCGACAAGAGAAGAAATGCGCGGTATTGCGCATTATCTGTTCGGTGCATGGGATGGGGCGCAAGCCTGCTCAGCAGCAGATTGGGCCAGTGCAGCAAAAGATGTAATCTCTACGCTCCAGCAACAGGATATTTTCCCGATTCTCGTTGGCGGAACCGGACTGTATCTGCGAACCTTGCTTGATGGTATTGCTCCGGTCCCGGACATTGACCCTGCAATTCGCGAAGCAGTGCGTGCCCTGCCACAAGCTGAAGCCCGCATTGCGCTGGAGCGCGAAGATCCGGCAGCCGCAGCCAGAATTGCATTTGCTGACAATGCGCGAACCTGCAGGGCGCTGGAAGTTATCCGCTCCACCGGCGAGACACTGGCCTCATGGCAAAAAGTGAAGACCGGTGGCATCGGGCACACGATTACCCTGCATCCGTTGATCCTGCTGCCAGAACGAACATGGCTTTATGAAAGGTGCGACCAGCGTTTTCTCTCTATGCTGGATCAGGGAGCTATTGAGGAAGTCAAAGCCCTGCTGGCGCGAAAACTGGACCCTGCCCTGCCTGTTATGCGCGCGATCGGGATACGCGAAATCACTGCCTGGCTGGAAGGCGTAACCCCTTGTGAAACCATGGTAGAAACCGGACAACAGGCGACCCGGAATTATGCCAAGCGACAATATACATGGTTTCATCATCAACCACCTGAAACGTGGCCGCGCATAGAATACGGCTCAATGAAATTATTAAATGATAAATATAGAGAAATATTTGAAACTTTATTACAAAGATAAAGGTTGACAAGATATAAAATAATCTATAGCAGGCTTTTCCCAGCGGCAAAAAAGAGCCGTGGAATTTTGGGGAGATTGGACCCGGTGCGAACCATCGCGCCGGGTCGGCTATTTCAGGACCCGGCAGAAAGGAATTTCATCGTGGAACAGGAGCGCAGCGGCGCGTCCATTTTGGTCGATTGCCTGGTTGAACAAGGCGTAGAATTCGTCTTCGGCTATCCGGGCGGCGCGGTGCTACCGATCTATGACAGGCTGTTCGACGATTCCCGTATCCGGCATATTCTTGTCCGTCATGAAGCAGGGGCAGCACATGCAGCTGAAGGCTATGCCCGCTCAACCGGGAAACCTGGCGTTGTTCTGGTAACGTCCGGTCCCGGTGCAACAAATGCTGTCACCGGCATTGCCGATGCGTTTCTGGATTCAATTCCCCTGGTCATCATTACCGGACAGGTTGCTACAGGTCTGATTGGATCAGATGCGTTTCAGGAAGCGGATACCATCGGTATCACCCGTCACTGCACCAAGCATAATTATCTGGTCAAAGACCCGGAGCAGCTTGGCCCGACAATTGAAGAGGCGTTTCATATTGCCACCACGGGGCGCCCCGGCCCTGTTCTGATTGATATTCCCAAGGATGTTCAGGTTGCTTCGGCCAGTTTCTTGTCCGATCAGCGATCGTCCAGAAATTCGAGCCGGTATCAGCCGCAGACCGAAGGCAGCCAATCGGAAATTGCTGCAGCTATCGAAATGCTGGCCTCGGCAGAGCGGCCCGTATTCTATACAGGTGGCGGCATTATCAATTCGGGGCCGCGCGCAAGTGAATTGTTACGCAAACTCCAGAATTTGACAGGTGCGCCTGTAACCTCGACATTGATGGGTCTTGGCGCTTTTCCGGCTGATCATTCTGACTGGCTGGGCATGTTGGGTATGCACGGCACCTATGAGGCCAATATGGCCATGAACCGCTGTGATCTGATGGTGTGCATAGGCGCTCGCTTTGATGACCGCGTAACCGGGCGACTTGATGCTTTCAGCCCCGGTTCCAGAAAAATCCATATCGATATTGATCGTGCATCCATCAACAAGACCGTGACGGTTGACCTGCCCATTCTTGGGGACTGTGCCACAGTGCTGGAACAATTGATTGCGGCATGGGGCACGCGCGGCGCGCAGGATCTGGGTGAGTGGAAGGCCCGTATCGCCGGATGGCGCGCACGCGACAGTCTGGCTTATCCGCAGCGGGCAGATGTGATCATGCCGCAAATGGCGATTGAACGACTGTTTACCCTGACAAGGGCGCGTGATCCGATCATCACCACGGAGGTCGGCCAGCATCAGATGTGGGCCGCTCAATATTTCGGTTTCTTTGGCCCGAACAGATGGCTTACATCCGGCGGATTGGGGACAATGGGCTATGGCCTGCCCGCGGCGATTGGCGCACAATTGGGCAATCCGGAATCTCTGGTGATAGATATTGCCGGAGAAGCCTCGATCCAGATGAACATTCAGGAACTGGGAACAGCCAGCCAGTATCGGCTGCCGGTCAAGATCTTCATTCTCAATAATGAATATATGGGCATGGTCCGCCAGTGGCAGGAACTGACCTATGAAAGCCGCTACTCCAATTCCTATTCCGACAGTCTTCCCGATTTTGTGAAACTGGGGGAAAGCTATGGCTGGAAAGGGATACGGATTGAGGATGAAGCCAGTCTGGATGCCGGCATTGTGGCCATGCTGGATCATGATGGCCCGGTTATTGTGGATTGTCAGGTTGCCAAGGATGCAAACTGCCTGCCCATGATCCCTAGCGGCGCTGCCCATACCGAGATGCTTCTCTATGGCGATCAGGTTGACGGCACCATGGATGATGAAGCCAAGGCGCTTGTATAAAGGCAGGGAATAATGATGAAAATCCATCAAGCCATGGCTGAACGCCACGTTCTGGCAATCACTGTCGATAACGAGGCCGGTATTCTGGCACGCATCGCAGGCATGTTTACCGCACGCGGTTATAATATCGACAGCCTGACAGTTGCCGATATTTCTGAAGATCACGCCATCAGCCGGATTACGATTGTCACCAATGGCCCACCGCCCATCATCGACCAGATCCATGCCCAGCTTGAACGTCTGGTGCCGGTCCACAAGGTCACTGACTTGACCGAGGAAGGCCCGCATGTGGAACGCGAACTGGCATTGGTCAAGGTGCGCGGAGAAGGTGAGATGCGGGTGGAAGCCTTGCGGGTTGCAGACATATTCCGCGCCAAGGCCGTAGATACAACCCGTTCCAGCTTTATATTCGAGATTACCGGCGCGCCGGAAAAAATTGACAGTTTTGTTGCCCTGATGCGCCAGCTTGGCCTGGTTGAAGTCGGACGGACGGGTATTGTGGGCATGATGCGCGGGGCCGAAGGGGCGTGAGCTCCGGCTTGCTCTATTTGTCGGCCGCGCTTGTATTGGCGACTTGTCTGACCCACTCCATAGTCGGCGAGCGTCGACTGATCCGGCCGCTAATCCAGTTGCGCGTCGGCATCTTGCAAAGCGATCTTGCCCGGCAAGTTTTGCGCTTCGCCTGGCATTTCACCTCCGGTATTGGCCTGATCGTGGTCTTTGTCCTGTTTGAAGCCGCCCAGAATGCGCCCTCTATGAATCGAAGCCTTGTATTATTGACCGGACTCGTGCTTTCGAGCGCCGGAATTTTCGACGCTTTCTACACCCGTGGCAAGCACATCGGCTGGCCTCTTCTCACCGCCGCAGGGCTGACAGCACTTGCCGCACTTTTTTATCCAAGGAACTGACATGAAGGTTTATTACGACGCCGACGCCGACCTCAACCTGATCACGGAAAAGAACATCGCCATTCTTGGCTATGGCAGCCAGGGCCATGCTCACGCCCAGAATTTACGCGATAGCGGGGTGAAGAATGTAGCCATTGCTCTCCGCCCCGGTTCGGCCTCGGCTAAAAAGGCTGAAGATGCAGGGTTCAAGGTGCTGTCCAATAGCGATGCGGCGGAATGGGCCGATGTACTGATGATCCTTGCGCCGGACGAACATCAGGCAGCCATCTGGGAAAATGACCTGAAAGGCCGGATGAAGCCCGGCAGCGCGCTGGCCTTTGCACACGGGCTGAACATCCACTTCGGCCTGATCGAACCGCCTGCGGATATCGACGTGATTATGATCGCGCCAAAAGGCCCCGGCCATACCGTGCGCAGCGAATATCAGCGTGGCGGCGGCGTGCCCTGCCTGATTGCGGTGCATCAGGATGCCAGCGGTAATGCCCATGACGTTGCCCTTGCCTATGCCAGCGGCGTCGGCGGAGGGCGCAGCGGCGTGATCGAAACCAACTTCAAGGAAGAATGTGAAACCGACCTGTTCGGTGAACAGGCCGTTCTGTGCGGCGGCATCACCCATCTGATCCAGGCCGGGTTCGAAACGCTGGTAGAGGCCGGATATGCGCCTGAAATGGCCTATTTCGAATGCCTCCATGAAACCAAGCTGATCGTGGATTTGCTGTATGAAGGCGGGATCGCCAATATGCGCTATTCCATCAGCAACACCGCCGAATATGGTGATATCACCACCGGCCCACGCATCATCACTGACGAGACAAAGGCCGAAATGCGCCGCGTTCTGGCGGACATCCAGTCTGGTCGCTTCGTCAAGAACTTCGTGCTGGATAACCGCGCAGGGCAACCGGAGCTGAAGGCTGCGCGCAAGGCTGCCGAAGCGCACCCGATCGAACAAACCGGATCGAAGCTGCGCGCGATGATGCCATGGATCTCTGCCAACAAGCTGGTGGACAAAGACAAGAACTAAAGCTTTTCGCGAAAAAGCGGATGCCGTTTTTTCGCAAAAAAACGTTCACTAGGAACGATAGCATCGCATCCGATTCAACTTTATCTTGCGATGCTATAATCGAAAATTCTGTGGCGGGGGCATAAAGCTTCCCGCCACAATATATGTACGATCAGGCCTTGCGCACATCTGCCGTCTTCTCCACATTGCGAGAAAGCAAGGAGAACATCTGATGAGAAAGCCCCTTTTTGCCGCCCTCCTGATTGTCGCATCCTCAGCAGCCCTGGTTGCGCAGGATGTGCCGCAACTGCCCGGTGCAGTTGATCCGTCCCGTGTCGCTTCCGGCAGTTATGTGACTGACCCTGAGCACACTCTGGTTGGCTGGAGCGTCAACCATTTCGGATTTAATGATTATTTCGGCCAGTTTGGCGATGCCACCGGATCGCTGGTGCTGGACACGGCCGATCTGTCAAAGTCCAGTGTTGACGTCACAATTCCGATCTCTTCCATTGCGGTTGTTAGCAGCGGTTTGCGTGAGCACCTGTTCAAGGCCGGAACAGATGGCGCAGCGCCTGACTTTTTTGGTCCCGATCCGGCTCCAGCTCATTTTGTCTCCTTTGATGTTCGCCCCGGCACGGGTGATCGCAGCAATGAGGCGACGATTACCGGCAACCTTACCCTGAACGGCCAGACGAAACCCGTCACAATTCTGGCTGAATTTACCGGCGCTGGCACCAATCCGATGAAACAGGCAGATACCGTCGGGTTTGAAGGACGCGCCCTGATCAAGCGCTCTGATTTCGGGATGACATACGGCCTGCCTTTTGTCGGCGATGAGATCACCCTGACTATCAGCGCAGCATTCGAGAAATCCGGCGAGATCGAAACCGCCGATGCGTGCGGGGCAAGCAAGGTCGAGCAATATCGCGGCCAGAAGGACAGTGCGGACCTGCGCAAAAAAATCGAAACCGAATCCGGCGCGGCTTCCATTCGCTGGCTGAACCCGACCAGTGCCGTAACCATGGATTACCGGCCCGATCGGCTAAATGTCGTGATAGATCCTGATACCAGCCTTGTAATGAGCCTGCGCTGTAGCTGACAGCGGGTTTCCTAACAGGTCGCATTTCCCTGCATGGTGAGCAATAAACCAAAATGCTTGCCATGCAGGGATTTTTCAGCGATGGCACATGGCATGACACGTAACGCACTCTCCCTGCTACGACTTATCCGCCCTTGGGCGTAAGTTTGCGTGTGCCCCTTCGGTGCGCGCTGCGCCCAAGGGAGCAAGAATCACCCGGCAGTGAAAATCCAGACGTTACGAGAAAATATTATGTCCAGGCTCAGCGATCCCGCTCGAACATATCGCCCGTTCCCGCCAGTTAACGTGCCTGAGCGCCAATGGCCCGGCCGCTCTATCACCTCCCCGCCCCGCTGGCTCTCTACTGATCTGCGTGATGGCAACCAGTCGATCATTGATCCGATGGACGCGGTCAAAAAAAACCGCTTCTTCGATCTGCTTGTCGCCAGAGGATTCAAAGAAATTGAAGTCGGGTTTCCCGCAGCAGGTGCTACAGAGTTTGATTTTATCCAGTCACTCGTCCGGTCTGGCAAAATCCCTGATGATGTAACAGTTCAGGTTCTCACCCAGTCGCGCGAAGACCTGATCCGCACCAGCTTTGAAAGTCTGGACGGTGCGCAGTCCGCAATTGTCCACCTGTATAATGCCGTCAGTCCGGCATGGCGCGACATTGTCTTTCGTATGAGCAAGGATGAGGTGCGCGAAATTGCTATCAGGGGCGCACAAATCATGCGCGATGAAGCCGCAAAGCGCCCCGGAACGGATTGGCATTTCCAGTACTCGCCTGAAACATTCTCTACTGCCGAACTCGATTTCAGCCTTGAGGTCTGCTCTGCGGTAATGGATGTATTGCAACCTGCGCCCGATCATCCGATTATCTTTAATCTGCCCGCGACTGTCGAGGCTGCCACCCCCAATATCTATGCCGATCAGGTGGAATATTTCTGTCGCAATATCCCCAAACGTGACAGCGTAGTAGTTTCGCTTCACACCCATAATGATCGCGGGACTGGCGTTGCAGCCGCTGAACTGGGCATGATGGCAGGCGCTGATCGTGTGGAAGGATGCCTGTTTGGTAATGGAGAACGCACGGGCAATTGCTGTCTCGTAACCGTTGCGCTCAATATGTATACGCAAGGTGTTGATCCCGGGCTGGACTTTTCTGACATCGACTCGGTGATTGAAACAGTAGAATACTGCAACGAACTTCCGGTGCATCAGCGCCACCCCTATGGCGGAGAGCTGGTATTCACGGCATTTTCCGGTAGCCATCAGGATGCCATCAAAAAAGGGTTTGAAGCCCACGCACAGCAAAATGATGAATATTGGCGCGTCCCCTATCTGCCTATCGATCCGGCAGATCTTGGCCGGAATTACGAAGCCGTCATTCGTGTCAATTCGCAAAGCGGAAAAGGAGGATTCGCCTGGGTTCTTGAGCAGAATCAGGGTCTGAAACTGCCCAAAAAAATGCAGGCTGATTTCTCTCGCCATGTCCAGACCATGGCCGATGAACTGGGACGTGAACTGAACGCAGCCGATATCTGGGATTGCTTCCGCAAATCCTACCATGTCCAGATCCGGCCCAAGCATTTTCAGCTCGTTGATTATGATGAAAGCCGGGCCGCAGATGGCACACGTCTTTTTACAGGCACAATTGAGGTTGAAGGTCAGGCCCAAAGGGTCAGCGGGCGCGGAAACGGCCTGATAAGCTCCGTTGTTGATACGCTGCGCGAATCATTCGAACTGGAAATCGAGGTTGCGGATTACTCCGAACACGCGCTGGGAACCGGATCTGATGCCCGCGCGGCCACTTATATCGAATGCGCCTTGCCCGATGGCTCTACTGTCTGGGGCTGCGGTATTGATACCGACGTCGCTACGGCAAGCGTACGTGCGCTGCTCAGTGCCGCCAACAGTGCTGTGGGCCAAATCTGACAGGCCCTCCTAATCCGACCTGTTTCTTTCGCTCGACAAACGGCAGGGCCGCGCATAACCAGATTTCAGCCTGAGCATTTTCCTGGAGTTCTGAATGAGCCGCCCTGCCCTGTTTGACACTCTGCGTCTGCCGGTTATCGGCTCGCCCATGTTCCTGATTTCCGGCCCTGAACTGGTCATCGCCCAGTGCAAGGCAGGGATTGTTGGCAGTTTTCCGGCACTCAATGCGCGTCCGACAAGCCAGCTTGATGAATGGCTGCACCAGATCACGGAAGAGCTGGCTGCGTATGATCGCGCCAATCCTGACAGGCCTGCCGCCCCTTTTGCCGTCAATCAGATTGTTCATCGCACCAATAGCCGGCTGGATGACGACATGGCTATTTGCGCCAAATGGAAAGTGCCTCTGATGATCACTTCGCTAGGCGCCAATACCGAGGTATTTGACGCGGCGCATAGCTGGGGTGGTCTGGTTTTTCATGACATCATCAATAATCGCTTTGCTCACAAGGCGATTGACAAGGGGGCAGACGGGTTGATCCCGGTTGCAACGGGTGCCGGAGGCCATGCAGGCACCTTGTCTCCCTTTGCCTTGATGCAGGAAATCCGCACCTGGTTTGATGGACCAATCGCCCTGTCCGGCGCAATTGCCACTGGACGCTCTATTCTGGCCGCACAGGCGCTGGGTGCTGATTTTGCCTATATTGGATCGCCATGGATTGCGACCACCGAAGCCCGCGCAACAGACGCATACAAACAGGGTATTATTGACGGCAACTCGACTGACATCATCTATTCCAGCCTGTTTACAGGTGTTCATGGCAACTATTTGCGCAGTTCCATCGAAAACGCCGGACTGGACCCTGATAATTTGCCCGATGGTGACATGAGAACGATGGATTTTGTTTCTGGTGGCAATACCAAGGCCAAGGCGTGGAAGGATGTATGGGGGGCGGGCCAAGGTATTGGCGTAGTTGCCAGAGTGGAATCTGTCGCCGAGCGTGTGGACCGGCTTGAGGCAGAATACCGCGACGCCATTGCCAATCTGAAGAATGTGACCGGGTAGGCTGGATCAGAGCCAGACTTTACGCCATTATCCCAAACTGCAGTGATGCTGACACATCAGCAGTCTGGTATCAAATGATGGCGTGGCGAGAATGGTAGTCTTTTATGAACCGGTGCCCGGCGTATTTAGAGCGGGATGACATATGACAGAATCACATCCCGCTCTTTATACTTTTGTTGTCGTGTGATTTTTTGACAAAAACCGGTGCCCACTTTTTGTCATCACACTCTAATATAGATGAGCACCCGATGCACGAAAACTGCCAATTGCGGACCGTCAGGACTGAATCCCCAATGGCTCTGCTGTTCCGGTAATTGATTCCCAGATTTCATCTGCCATGGCATCAAGCATGGTAAAGTCATGGCCGCTTCCTGCCGGGTCCATTCGACTGAGCAGCATTGACTTGCCCTGCGGGTTCATCAGCTTGCGCCTCAGGCTGCGCTGGAGCAATCGCAATTGCATCCATGCCTGTTCCCGCCTGCGCTCTAAAGGGGCACTGCGATGTCTGTTCCATACTATTTCCATCATGGATATCCGCTCCATCACCAGTGCATTATACTGACGGTGCGGGCCACGATGCATCGGCATTCCCATACGGATAGCCGTTTCGGGTGAGCAAGGCAGGAGGAGCCCATTGTTACGGAAGTCATCACTGTCATGCAGCCCAATCCCTGCATCAGCAAAGAAGCGTGAAAAACCCTGATATCCGAATATCTGAAGCGGGATCAGATGATGTTTCTGCAATGAACTGTCATAATCCTGCATCCCCTTGCGATTGACCATGCGAAAGGCAAGCCGCGAACGCGCCGGACTTCTTGCATTGCCCCCCGAATGCAAGGCCTGCCTCATCATGATTGAACCAGCCCGACCTCAATCCAGCGTCCGCTGCTATCGGGAGTTGCCATCAGTTCCATCCCATCTGGCCCGGAAAAATGGCGCTTCTCTTCCAATGTGCCTTGCCCGGCAATATCGTGGGCGATACGCACCGCCAGTCGCATTGCGCCAGCTCCTTGAGCAACCAGAGCCGGAGACAGGCGCAATTCCTGACCGGAAAAAAGCGACAGCCCCCTGCTTTCCAGAGTCCCGTCCGATGCGATCTGATATGTGACCAGCCCCAATGCGGGAAACGGACCTCCATTGATCCAGTTTTCTGTCATCTGAAGAAATGTGCTGCGCCCCATTACCGCACCTGAAGGGGGCCAACCGAAGGCGATAAGTCCGGGCAGGTGTTCACCCAGCATCATACCCAGACGCATCATACTGCGTGCAACCGGCAGGGGCAGGCGCGCACTTGTCAAATGCGGTCCGGGCACAAGTTTGATGTGCCGTGTGCCCGACAGGTCACTGGCATCACAATCAAGGTAATGCTGCAATGCAGGCGAAACAGAATTTCCGGCAGGCGAATCGGAACCATCGGACAAACCGACAAGATCAAAGGTCAGCCCATCAATCAATATTTCCAGCCAGTCTGCAGGTAAACCATGCTGCGTTTCAGGGTCGTGGCTGATCTCCGATCCAGGCAATTGCGCCATTGCTGCGCGTATTGCCTGCGCATCGGGGCGTTCTTCATTTCTGAAGAACAGGATCAATTCCGGCCTGTCAGGCGATTTTGCCATTGTTACTACCCAAGCGGATTGCCCGCACTCTCCTGTCCAGAGCCGCGAAGCGTAATACTGGATCAGTCTCGCTTCTATAAACCCTTGTTGTCGCTTTTACGGATAAGCGGTGTCCACTTTCTCTCGCAAAGCTCTAGAAAATACCTATGGCCAACCCCTCTGCCAGAGCACTCCCCATAGCAGAGCACTGGTTAAGACTCTCTGTTGAAACAGTTTTTTGAGCAAGAATTGCTTCGGGACTCTGCGCATCAAGGCAGACAATCAGTGATTCTGCCACGCGGCGCAAGCGCCAGCCTGTTGCGATTCGGTCTATTTGTCGCTGCGCACCCTCTCCATCAGAGCCGGCAGCGATTACCGTTGCATAGGCACGCCCTTCTATCCTGCCAAGCACAGGGTAATAGCACCGGTCGAACATCTCTTTCATAAGCCCGCTCATGGAAGCGAGGTTTTCCGGGCAGACAAACACCAGGGCAGATGCGGCAAGAATATCTTCCGGCATAACATCTGCAGCATATATCAACCGGGCTCCCGCTCCTTCATTCCCGGAGCGGGCGCCATCATAAACAGCCCGTGCCATAGCCTCACTTGCCCCGGTCCGGCTATGCCAGATAATTACAAGACTGGGTTTGGCCTGCTGCATCAGGCGATGGTTTCCCGCAAGCTGTCGATTGTCAATCCTGCCCCCTTCCCCTTTGCCGGTAAAATCCATACCTTGCGCTTATGGCATCCCGGATTTTTTCTTATGTATGCGGGGTTGAATCCTCGCTCAGTGGTCGCGCCTGGGTCTGGCGCGGCGGCAATATGGATCTTGCGCAAGGCAGCGCAGGGCTGGATACCGATGTGGTTTCGCAGCTCATCATCTCTCGCGGTGTCCCGCGCGAGGAAGCCCCCCGTCACCATAATCCGACCCTGAAAGAGTTTTTACCTGACCCTTCACACTTGCAGGATATGGATGTTGCCGCCGAAAGGCTGGCACAGGCCATTCTCGGTCAGGAGAAAGTCACTATTTACGGTGACTATGATGTAGATGGCGCAACCAGCGCGGCCTTGATGATCTGTCTCTTGCGTGATCTTGGCCATGATGCCGATTATTATATCCCTGACAGGTTGCTGGAAGGATACGGCCCTGGCGGAGAGGCGCTTGTTCGTCTGGCAGAGCAAGGTTCCACCCTGATTGTCACGGTAGATTGTGGCGCCATGGCTTTTGATGCCCTGCAGCAAGCGCGTGATGCAGGGGTTGATGTTATCGTCGTCGATCATCACAAATGTTCGGCAGAGCTGCCTGTTGCCGCAGCTCTGGTCAATCCGAACCGCCTGGATGAGAGCGAAACAGGCGCTGCTCATGGCCATCTCGCAGCGGTGGGCGTTGCTTTTCTGCTGGCCATTGCCCTGGTCCGCACCCTGCGCCAGCAAGGCTATTTCGAGCAACGACCGGAGCCGGACCTGTTTGCACTGCTGGACCTTGTTGCTCTGGGCACAGTCGCAGATGTTGCCCGGCTTTACGGGTTGAACCGGGCCTTTGTCTCGCAGGGGTTGAAAGTGATGGCCCGGCGCGACAATACCGGCATGGCTGCACTGATAGATGCCAGCAGGCTGAAACGCGCCCCTATATGCAGCGATCTCGGTTTCGCACTGGGGCCGCGAATCAATGCAGGTGGCCGTGTTGGCGAATCGACTCTCGGAGTGCGCCTGCTCACCACTACTGACCCGCAGGAAGCTGCCACCATTGCCACCCGGCTATCAGAACTGAATGATGATCGCCGTGCGATTGAAGCAGAAGTTCAGGAAGCCGCCGAAGCGCAGCTTGCCGCACAATCAGGGCACGCAGTGCATGTGCTTGCCGGTTCCGGATGGCACCCCGGCGTTATCGGCATTGTTGCAGGGCGGATCAAGGAACGGACCGGCAAACCCGCACTTGTTATCGCACTGGATGAGGCCAGCGGTGAAGGCAAAGGTTCGGGCCGTTCGATTCCCGGCGTAGATCTGGGTGCCGCCATCATTGCTGCACGGGAGGCCGGCCTGCTGGTTGCAGGGGGTGGACATGCCATGGCAGCGGGCCTGACAGTCAAATCAGATCGCCTTGAAGAATTTGCCCAATGGCTGAACAGGACACTCGCCAATAATGTGGCTCAGGCCAATGCAGAGAAAATCATGGCGCTGGATATGTCGCTTGCACCGGGAGGACTGACACCGGAGCTGATCGAAACACTGGAAGGTGCCGGGCCTTACGGAGTGGGCTGGCCCGGCCCTCGTGTCGTTGTCGGGCCGGTTCGTCTGGTAAAGGTCGATATTGTCGGGCTGGATCATGTCCGCATCATTGCGCAGGGCGATGATGGATCGCGACTCAAGGCCATTGCCTTTCGTGCAGCGGAAACAGAGCTTGGCCAGACATTGCTTCATGGATCGCAAGGAAAGAAATTCTGGCTGGCCGGACGCGCAAAAATTGATGACTGGGCCGCACAACCACGTGCAGAACTTCATGTGGAAGATGCCGCTTTTTCAAGATAGTTTCGCAAACGGGCTTGACCGTTTGTTCTCCCCCCCTTAAAGGCGCGCTCTCCACCGCGTTGGCCCCTTCGTCTAGCGGTCCAGGACGCCGCCCTTTCACGGCGGAAACACGGGTTCGATTCCCGTAGGGGTCACCATTATTGCGATGCAGGCTTTATCGCTTGTAGGGTCGCTTGCCGGCTTGCTGCGTGGATATCTTGCATGGATGTTTCTGGCATGGTTATCTGGTGTGACCAGCCAGTGGGCCAGAATTCACCACCGGGTATATCCACTTTCTGATTTGTGACATCTGATTTTCACACTGGCGAAGGTGGGCAGGACTCGATAGAGCCGCCTGCCATGGACAGGCGCCAGAACAATCCCTGGATCGGATATGCTATTGCGGGTGCCAGTTGTCTTGGCGCCCTGGTGCTGAATATTGACCCATGGCTGGCCCTTGCCATTCTGGTTATATGGTGTGGCACTCTCTGGCTGATGTATGCAACGCCACCTGAAACCGGCCACGCAACAGATGACAACCCGTTCAGCCGTGACAGTATGACCCAGCTGATCGAACAATCCGCCACGCCAATACTATTTACCGAAAAAAACCGTATTACCATGGCCAGCAAGAGCGCGCGCGATGTGCTGGGAAATCATATTCTGGGTCAGGATGTGCGCGTTGCCCTGCGCCATCCTGATGCCATTGCCCTGCTGAACAGTGCCGAAAGCAGAAGTGTAACAATTCATGGCATGGTACGAATTCGTGATAGCTGGCGCATCAACCGGCAATTAATCAGTCCGGATTTAACCCTGATCGAACTGATCAACCAGACCTCGGAAGCCGATATCAGCCGGGCACATACCGATTTTGTCGCTAATGCCAGCCATGAGCTGCGCACCCCGCTTGCCTCCATTATCGGTTATGTCGAAACACTGGAGGAAGCGATCGAAGATGACTCGCTTGATCCGGCAACCGGCAAACGGTTTCTGTCTACTATTCACCGTGAGGCCCTGCGGCTTCAAAGTCTGGTAAGCGATCTGATGTCGCTATCCCGTATCGAGGCGGAAAGGCATGACCAGCCTGTCGGAATTATTCACCTCAAACCTCTGGTTGAACAGGCTGCGCGTGATGCAGCCGGACCAGATCGCAGCCCTCGTCTGAAGCTCGAATTGCAAGGTGGTCTGTCGATTCGCGGTGACAGTGAACAAATTGAACAACTTATCCGCAACCTGGTGGACAATGCCCTGAAATATGGCGATCAGCAACAGCCGGTCACGATAACGCTGGAGCAGGGTCTGGCCCATGATGCCAAAATAATTGTCACTGACCGCGGG
Source organism: Sphingomonadaceae bacterium (assembly GCA_047975785.1). Classification (GTDB taxonomy): domain Bacteria; phylum Pseudomonadota; class Alphaproteobacteria; order Sphingomonadales; family Sphingomonadaceae; genus JACXVD01. The sequence continues at coordinate 16,242 of JBKEEC010000278.1, forward strand.
GAAGGTATAGCGGCTGATCATATTCCACATCTGACGCGCAGATTTTACCGCACAGACCCAGGCAGAAGCCGCGCATCCGGTGGAACAGGGCTTGGCCTGGCGATTGTCAAACATATTGTGGAACGCCATCGCGGACGACTCGATATTGTCAGCAAACAGGGTAAAGGGACAAACGTGACCGTAAGAATACCGCTTCAGGCAGATCAGGTTTGAACTACTACACTTGAATCAGTCATAATAGTGTAACAAAAGCTATCCACTGAGTCTGTAAAGCCTGATGGCTAGCCACCAGAATTCGGCCCGCACCATCGGGTCGACACGATCGAGAGACCATGTCGCCCGCTTTACTCCTTCTCATTGCTGCCGGATTGGGCCTGGTCGGGTGGCTTGCGGCGCGCGCACGCGCCTGGAGCTTCCAGCGTCAGGCTGATCATCCCAGACTTGCTGCCCTGCCCAGCTATCACGGCTGGTATGTCGCCTTGTGGATTGTCATCCCGTTACTGCTATTCATCAGTATCTGGAGCGTTATTGCCCCGCAGCTCGTCACCCAGTCCGTGCTGTCCAGCCCTGCGGCGGCAGAATTGCCAGCTTTCGGCTTTCAGCGCCAGAATATGCTCAACGAAGCACGTGCTGTTGCCTCCGGTGCGGCGCCAGCCGTGTTCACTCCGGCGGCTGAGGGGCTGGTTGAACCTTACAGGGAAGCGTTGAAACACTATAACACGATCGGCATTGTCCTGACCTTGCTGATTGCCTTTATCTGCGGGGCTTTTGCCTTCCTCCGGCTCAGGCCTGACTTTACAGCACGAACCAGGGTGGAACGTGTGGTCATGGCAACCCTGCTGATCGCCTCTCTGGTAGCGATTCTGACAACAATGGGCATTGTTGCCAGCCTGATTTTTGAGACTGTCCGCTTTTTTGGCATGGTCAGTCCGGTGGATTTTCTGTTCGGAACCCACTGGAACCCTGACCCGATGGCCAATCCGGACAATCCTGATCCGGAAACATATGGCGCGATTCCCCTGTTCTGGGGCACGATTTATATCGGCGTGATCATCGCCATGATAGTAGCCATTCCGCTAGGGCTGATGAGTGCCATCTATCTGACCCAATACGCCAATCCCAAATGGCGATCCTGGCTCAAACCCGCACTAGAAATTCTGGCTGGTGTGCCCACCGTGGTTTATGGCTATTTTGCCGCGCTAACTGTGGCCCCCTCTATCCGCGATGCCGCCTACGCGATTGGTATTACCAATGCGTCGAGCGAAAGCGCCCTTGCTGCTGGTGTGGTGATGGGCATCATGATTATTCCATTCGTTTCTTCCATGGCGGATGATTCGATAGCCGCAGTTCCGCAGGCAATGCGCGATGGCAGTCTCGCCATGGGTGCCACCACATCCGAAACTATCCGCCGGGTACTGGTCCCTGCCGCCCTGCCCGGCATTGTGGCAGGCATCATGCTCGCCATCAGCCGCGCGATAGGCGAAACCATGATTGTGGTGATGGCCGCCGGTGCGGCAGCCAATCTTTCAGACAATCCGCTGGAAGCAATGACAACGGTTACCTTCCAGATTGTCGCCATGCTGACAGGCGAAGGCAGTTTTGATCATCCTGCAACACTCAGCGCATTTGCATTGGGTTTTGTGCTGTTTCTGGTGACTCTGGCGCTGAACTTCATTGCCCTGCGCGTCGTCAAACGGTTCCGTGAAGCTTATGAGTGATGTTCTCCACACCACGCGCAGCGCAGCCTTCGAGGCAAGGCTGAAAAAGCGTTATGCTGCCGAACGGCGTTTCAAATTCGCCGGTCTGTTTGCCATATTCTTTTCGGTTGCGGTGCTTGCAGTCCTGCTTGTCACCATGACCATGAATGGTCTTGGCGGGTTTCAGCGCGCCGAACTGAAAGTGCCCGTTGATCTGGCCGCTTCCGGGATCTCCCTTGATCCGAACGGTATGGATGAGGCGACCGCGATTAACACCTTGAAAATGCAATCCCTGCCTGAAATCGTCTCATTCGGGGCAGAACAGGCCTATGGCCCGGATGTCGCCACAGAACTCGGAAATGACGCATGGCGCGATGTCGCACGCAAGATTGTTTCCAACCCTGAAATTTTGCAAGGGACAAGCGAATTCTGGCTGCCTGTAAACCGTAATCTGGCCTCAGGCCTTGCAGGCGAAGGCTCCCCCGAAATGCAGTCCATTGCCCGCCAGCTCAGTGCAGAAGGCAAGCTGGAAAAACGATTTGACGCCGGTTTTCTGGCTCGATCGGATGCGACAGACCCGCAACAGGTTGGTATCTGGGGGGCACTTAAAGGTTCGATCCTGACGATGATCGTCACACTGGCGCTGGCATTCCCGATCGGTGTGCTGGCTGCCCTGTATCTGGAAGAATACGCACCCAAAAACCGCTGGACAGATCTGATAGAAGTATCAATCAACAATCTTGCGGCTGTCCCTTCGATCATTTTCGGCTTGCTGGGACTGGCAGTGTTTCTGGCTATCTTTCCGCATTACCGTTCTGCCCCTCTTATTGGCGGCATGACACTGGCACTGATGACCATGCCTGTAATTGTGATTTCAGGTCGCAATGCCATCAAGGCAGTACCGCCATCTATCCGCGATGGTGCCCTTGCAATCGGCGCAAGTCCGGTGCAGGTCGTGTTTCATCATGTGCTCCCGCTTGCTTTGCCCGGACTCCTGACCGGCACCATAATCGGCATGGCGCGTGCACTGGGAGAAACAGCTCCGCTTCTGATGATCGGGATGCGCGCCTTCGTTGCCACCCCTCCAGACGGATTCACCTCGCCAGCAACCGTGCTACCTGTCCAGATTTTCCTGTGGTCCGATGAAATTGATCGCGGCTTTGTCGAGCGGACATCTGCAGCGATTATCGTGCTTCTGCTGTTCCTCCTTGTGATGAATGGCCTCGCTATCTATCTGCGCAACAAGTTTGAGAAAAAGTGGTGACCGTAGTCCATCCCAACCTGCAAACAGCAAACGCCAAGATGACCGCGCAAAATGTGTGCGTTTATTATGGTGAAAAGAAAGCGATTGATGATGTTTCAATCGATATTCCAACCGAATATGTCACCGCCTTTATCGGCCCGTCCGGCTGCGGAAAATCCACTTTTCTGCGAACGCTGAACCGTATGAATGACACGATCCCGTCCGCAAGGGTGGATGGGCAGATTACCCTCGACGGAGATGATATTTACGCCTCCGGTATGGATGTTGTGCAATTGCGTGCGCGGGTGGGAATGGTCTTCCAGAAGCCCAATCCGTTTCCCAAGACCATCTATGAGAATATCGCCTATGGCCCACGTATTCACGGGCTTGCCGGCAGCAAATCCCAGCTTGATGAAATCGTTGAACGCTCGCTGGAAAGGGCAGGCCTGTGGAATGAAGTCAAGGATCGCCTGTCAGACAGCGGCACCGCTCTTTCCGGTGGCCAGCAGCAGCGCCTGTGTATCGCCCGCGCCATCGCGGTAGAACCGGAAGTCATCCTGATGGATGAGCCATGCTCCGCACTTGATCCTATTGCAACTGCCCGCATTGAGGAGCTGATCAATGACCTGAGCGGACGTTATGCAATTGTTATTGTTACCCATTCCATGCAGCAGGCAGCACGTGTTTCCCAGCGCACAGCATTTTTCCATCTCGGAAAAATAGTGGAATATGGTCGCACATCTGACATATTCACCAATCCCATTGAAGAGCGGACCAAGGACTATATTACGGGCCGCTACGGTTAGGCTGTAGATAAATGAGCGAACATACTGTCAAGGCATTTGATGAAGACATAACCCGGCTGCGCGGCCTGATTGCCGAAATGGGCGGTCTTGCCGAAGTGGCATTGCAGGAATCGATGGATGCACTGATCCGTAATGATACGGATCTCGCCGCTGATGTCGTTGCCCGTGACAAGAAAATTGATGCGCTTGAAAGCGAAGTTGACAAGCTGGCTGTCAGGATTATCGCCCTGCGTGCCCCCATGGCAGATGATTTGCGCGAGGTTGTCGCCGCCATGAAAATCGCCGGTGTAGTGGAGCGAATTGGTGACTACTCAAAAAATATCGCCAAGCGCACCAATGTCATAGAACAGAAGAAACTGTTTGAGCCTTTGACACTTGTGCCCGCCATGGCCGAACTTGCCAATGAGATGGTGCATGATGTGCTGACTGCCTATGCCGCTCGCGATCCGGTTCTGGCCCGTGAAGTCATTGCTACGGACAAGAGGGTTGACGCTTTCTATGACAGCATATTTCGCAATGTTACCAGCTATATGATGGAAAATCCCTCGACCATATCCAGCGCGGCACAATTGCTGTTCATTGCCCGCAATATTGAACGAATTGGAGACCATGCGACCAATGTTGCCGAAATGGTGCATTACGCCGCCACGGGAAGCTACCCGCCTGACGATGATCGTTGACAGGAGCTTGTTGCAGCAGACCACTGACAAGCCCTTGTTGTGAAATGTCGTGAAACTGTAACATTTCCCGTGTCTGGTTTTCCCATTCATACTTTGGAAGACCGCCTATGGCTGCAGCAAAACTGCTACTTGTTGAAGATGACCCTGCATTGCTCGAACTGCTGGAATACCGGTTCCGCAATGAAGGCTATGACGTTCTGGCCACGCCCGATGGCGATGAAGCATTGATTCTTGCCGTTGAAGAAAGTCCCGATCTGGTAATTCTGGACTGGATGATTGAAGGCACCAGCGGAATTGAAGTGTGCCGCCGTCTGCGGCGTGACAAGAATACCGCCCATGTTCCTATCATCATGCTGACTGCGCGCGAGGCGGAAGATGACCGTATCCGCGGTCTTGACACCGGCGCAGATGATTATCTGACCAAGCCGTTTTCTCCGCGCGAATTGCTGGCGCGGGTGGCTGCCGTCATGCGGCGCATCCGCCCTGCCCTGGCCGGAGAAACAGTGGAAGTGGGTGATATCCGGCTTGATCCGGTCGCACACAAGGTTGAAAGACGCGGTCAGGCATTGCAGCTCGGCCCCACCGAATACCGCCTGCTGAAATTTCTTATGGAAAGTCCTGGCCGTGTTTTCAGCCGCAATCAGTTGCTGGATGGCGTCTGGGGAACGGACAGTGATATTGAACTGCGCACGGTGGATGTTCATATTCGCCGTTTACGCAAGGCGATAGAAATATCCGGCGCCAGAGACCCTGTGCGCACGGTTCGCTCTGCCGGCTATGCGCTTGAGCGTGTTTGACGGTTTGACATAAAGTGCCGGGCGCGGCAGACTTTCTGATTACCGCGCAGCTCGGAAAAGGCAAACATGGCTGGATTTTCGGAAAAGGAACGCGCAATCCTGCTGGACGTAAAGGGTGTCGGGAAAACGGTTGTGCAACGGCTGGAGGAAATGGGCATCCATGACCTTGAAACACTCTCCGGCAGTTCTGCAGAAGAAATCTGCCAGCAGGGCGCGGTAATCACCGGCTCCACCTGCTGGGCCAATGCACCGCGCGCCCGTGCTGCGATTGATTCTGCGATAGAGGCCGCCCGGCGTTATTCTGCCACTGGCTGATTATTCCACCGTTACCGATTTGGCCAGATTACGCGGCTGATCTACATCAGTGCCTTTTGCCAGTGCAACATGATAGGCCAGCAATTGCACCGGAACGGCATAAACCAGTGACGCAATCAGCGGGTGAACCTTCGGCATTTCCATTACCGCCATGCAGCCTTCACCGGCATCAGCAATGCCTTCCCAGTCCGAGATCAGAATAACTTTCCCGCCGCGGGCCTGCACTTCCTGCATATTGGACACGGTTTTTTCAAACAATGGCCCGCTTGGCGCTATGACAATAACCGGAACTGTCTCGTCAATCAGGGCAATCGGACCATGCTTCATTTCACCAGACGCATAGCCTTCTGCATGAATATAGCTGATCTCCTTGAGTTTTAACGCCCCTTCCAGCGCCAGCGGATAATCCTGACCGCGCCCCAGATACAAAACATCACGCGCTGGCGCGACAAGGTGTGCCATGCCGGCAATATCCTCATCATAGGCAAGAGCCGAATTGAGCATGGCCGGAACCTCCAGCAAATGCCCGACAACTTCTGCCTCTTCCTCCCGTGTCATCAGCCCGCGTATTACCGCCATATGAGTGGCCAGCGCCGCCAGAACCGCAAGCTGGCAGGTGAATGCCTTGGTGGAAGCAACGCCGATTTCCGGTCCGGCATGGGTCGGGAGTAACAGATCCGCTTCACGCGCCATGCTGCTGGTGGGAACATTGACCACTACAGCAATTTTCTGCCCGTTGGCCTTGCAATGGCGCAACGCTGCCAGTGTATCTGCGGTTTCTCCACTTTGTGAAATAAACAGGGCGAGGCCGCCCGGCTCCAGAACCGGATCACGATAGCGAAACTCGCTCGCCACATCGATATCCACCGGCAGACGCGCAAAATGCTCCAGCCAGTATTTCGCAACCATTCCCGCATAATAGGAGGTGCCGCAGGCGACTATGGTTATCCGGCGAATACCGGAAAGGTCGATATCCATATCCGGCAGTGCAATCGAGCGGTCAAGCTGGCGCACATAGCTTGCCAGTGTCTGCGCCACGACAATCGGCTGCTCGAAGATTTCCTTCTGCATGAAATGACGGTAATTGCCTTTTTCCACTGCCGCAGCAGAAGCGCCGGACGTGGTAATTTCGCGCGTGACCTGCTGGTTGTCCTGATCATAAATCACTGCGCTGTCCTGCGTCAGCACAACCCAGTCACCTTCTTCAAGATAGGTCACTTTCTGGGTCAGCGGGGCCAGCGCAAGCGCATCAGAGCCAAGAAACATTTCCCTCTCGCCATAACCAACCACCAGAGGCGAGCCGAGACGGGCACCAATCAGCAAATCAGGGTGGCTACGAAACAATATCGCCAGTGCAAATGCACCGCGAAGCTGGGGCAGAACAGCCCTCACCGCCTCTTGCGGACTGGCGCCCTGCTCTACCTGCTCGGACAGGAGATGCGCCACAACCTCACTGTCAGTTTCGCTCTCGAACACCCTGCCCCGCGCCTGAAGTTCATCGCGCAACTGCCGGAAATTCTCGATAATCCCGTTATGGACCAGAGCCACTTCACCCGTGGCGTGTGGGTGCGCATTATTGGCTGTGGGCGCACCATGAGTCGCCCACCTTGTATGTGCGATGCCAATGGTTCCCGGAGCATTGTCCCGTGCGATCTCACGCGTGAGATTGACCAGCTTGCCCTCGGCCCGTCTACGGACAAGTGCGCCATTATCCAGCGTGCACACGCCTGCACTGTCATATCCACGATATTCCATCCGCCGAAGCCCATCAACCAAGCGCTCTGCAACTTCGCTGTTTCCGGCAATGCCAATAATACCGCACATATGGTGTTACTTCCCGTAATATTCGAATCACTACAAGCAAGAGATGTTATTCACAGCCTTTATGCACTGGAATTCCTTGCATTTCGTGTATCAGACTCGCTGACTGTTTCATCCGCTGTAGCCAGATTGGTCTAATCTGTCATTGCCGGTTCCCTGACCCGGCCAGAATGCCACAAATAAAGCCCCGCACCGATAATAATGGCACCGCCCAGCATTGACACTGCATCGGGGCGATCATGGTAAAACACCCAGCCCAAGGTCACCGCTACAAGCAATTGCACATATGTCATCGGGGCTACGGTCGCTGCACCGGCGCGGGTCGTTCCCAGATAAATCAGCCAATGCGCGATAGTGGCAGAACAGGCGACAAGGGCACAGCGCGCCAGAACGCTCCAGTGCGGCATGGTCAGCTCCAGCGCCGGAACCCCGCTATAATCACCCACAAATGCCGCCAATATCAGAATTGGAGTTGCCATAATCGCAACATAGGCCTGCATCGCCAGCGCACTGCCCGTTCCAGCCACAGTCCGGTTGGCGATGAATAACAGGCTCATCCCCAGAGCAGACAGTAAGGGCAGGCAGGCAGCCCAGCCCAGTCCTGCAATATTGGGGCGAAGAACAATAATCACCCCGATAAAGGCGACGACAGATGCGATAAATGTTTCTCGCCGCGCTTTTTCACCCAGAAAGAACCACGCCAGCAAGGCGGTGATCATCGGGCTGACGAATACAATAGTTGTCGCTTCTGCCAGAGGCATAAGCATAACAGCAGAGAAAAACCCCACAGTCGCCATACTGACAGACAGGCCGCGCAAAAACTGTATCCCCGGACGCGGCATCCGGAAGGCCCGCGGACCTTCCCGCAACAATAGCAGAGCAGCCAGGCCAATCGCGCCAATCGAATAGCGCGCTGCAGCAATCGCAGTCGGCGCCCATTCGCCGGCCATGGATTTGACCAGCCCATCACCGCTGCTGAGCACAATAAACCCCGCCATGGTGAATAGCAGACCTGCGCGCTCATTTTGTTGCAAGTGATGCCTCCTTGTCGTGCTCCGGGTGGTTAGGCAAATGTCACAGAGTTGAAAAGAGCCATTCTGCCATGGGTGGCGAGCATCTGTGAACAGTCATTGCCGCAAACATCCGTTGCTGTCATAGCGCGTGAATGAATACAGCTATCCGTCATGCCGGGTTGATCGGACTATCTCTGGTATGTGTTGCATCTTGCAGGCCTCCTGCCGCCGATGATTATGCCGCACGCATGGATGGCCAGACAGAGCCAGTAGCCAATGCACCAGCTGCACAGGCAGAATCCCCCTATATCAGTAACGCGATCTGGGCTATATCTGGCAAGGGAACACGCCTTCTTTACGGAGCTCCGGGAGAGCGGCCCCTGCTCGTCCTCTCCTGTGAAGGGGATAAAACTGCCCCCATGCTGCGTGTGCTACGCCGCGCACCGGCTGATCCACATGCAAAGGCCCTGCTCGCCCTGATCGGTAATGGTCACGCCGAGCGCCTGCCGATCAATGCACGGTGGAATGGGCGGGACTGGATATGGGAAGGCATTTATGCCGCAAGTGATCCACGGCTGGAGGTCTTTTCCGGCCCTCGCGAAGTGGAGGTGACGTTGCCCGGTGGCGGCTCGCTGGTGCTGGAACCCAGCCCCCTGCCCCGCGCCCTGATCGAATCCTGCGCTGGCATCAACGCGCCTGATTTGCCCGATCCACCAGCATCTCAATCGTAAGCACCTGGGGCAATTGCTCCCCTTCAGCACCGGGCGCATACCAGATATAATATGGCACGCCCGCAGCACCATGATCCGTAAGGAAACGGGTTATTTCTGCATCACGACGGGTCCAGTCTCCGCGAATGGCGATCACCCCTGCCTGCTCGAAGGCTGAACGGGTTTCCTCGCGCTCGATTGCGACACTCTCATTGACCTTGCAGGTCAGGCACCAGTCAGCAGTAAACCAGACAAATACCGGCTTGCCGCTTCTGCGCGCCTGCGCCAGTTTTGCAGCACTATAGGTTTGCGGGGCAAGGATACCGGCTGCTTCATTCTGAGACGGGGATTGTGCCGGATGCCACCACATAGCGCCTGCCAGAACTATTGCCGACAAAGCTCCACCGCTTGCAAGAGCCATGTTACGTTTACCAGATACACCGATGCAAATCACCGTGACCGCGCAGGCGAACAACAATGCCTCGCCTGCAAAAACACCTCCTCCCATGCGCCAGCACAGCCACAACAGGGCCAGAACGGTCAGCCCCATGGGCAAGGCCATCAGTTTACGAAATGTCTCCATCCACGGGCCGGGTCTGGGCAATAATGCTCGCAGGCGCGGTATTGTGCCGACAAGCAGGAATGGAAGTGCAAGGCCGAAGCCCAGCGCCGCGAACAGAAACAATGCCTGAGCAGCAGGCAAAATCAGGGCAGCGCCCAGGGCGGCAGCCATAAAGGGGCCGGTGCACGGTGTTGCAACAAAAGCGGCCAACAAGCCTGTGGTAAAAGCTCCTGCCGGTTTGCCACTACCCTGCAGGGAAAGCGAAGGTATGTCATATAGGCCGATAAAATTGGCCGTTAGCCCCAGTGCCAGTGCCAGCAAGGCAACCACGACTGCCGGTTCCTGCAACTGGAATGCCCAGCCGATCTGCTCTCCTCCTGCCCTGAGTGCCAGCAGCAATACACCCAGACCAAGGCAGGCGATCATAACGCCAGCCGTATAGGCAAAGCCTTCATGCCGGGCCTGCGTCTCGCTTTCTCCTGATCGGGCAAGCGACAGCGCCTTCAGGCTCAGGATAGGGAAAACACATGGCATAATATTCAACAATAATCCGCCCAGAACAGCGCCCAGAAGCAGGCTCCAGAGCGGAAGGGCTGGTGTAGATGCAGGACTGGAGAGCGGCACCCCGCCATCGGGGACGGCCCCGCTATGTGCGACAAATCGCACACCGTTGCGTCCGTCAAAAGCAAGTATCCCTGTTATCTGGTCAGGAGATTTGACCGTCTTCGCCAGCGGGATAGTAATAATCAACTGATCTGAATTGCGGTAGAATGTCTGCTCGCCTGCATAATTCACCACATCACGACTGGCGATAAACAGATGAGGGTTTTCAATCGCCGCACTGGCAGGAATCGGTATCGCCAGACGCAATGCCCCTGTAGTGAGTTTATACGTTCCCTCCTGATCCAGCAGCGGAGGAATCTCTGCGCGCCACTGGTCAAACTGATGGGCATTTCCTGATATGGCAGCTCCGGTAGAACCCGTCAGAAATGCCTGTTCGGGCACGCAGATTGAATCTGTGCAGGCAAGCCATTGTGCATCCACCCCAATCGATTGCGACTGGCCCTGCCAGTCAGGACTGTCAGGCAAACGGGTAATCGGAACCAGAACAGTATAAGGCCCTTCATAGACATGGTTCATCAACCCTTCGATCAGCAATGTTTGCGGGACAGGATAGGCCGGATCACCCGCCTGCCACCCTTCTGGCAGGTCCCATTCAAGTTGCATCCCGTAGCCGGCGTCTCCCGGATTGGACCAGTAACCGTGCCATCCCTCAGCCGGATCAAACACAATCGCTGCGGTCATTTCTGTGGCATCGGGTGCAGATTGCTCCAGCACCAGACGCGCAGAAATATTATTCGCCTGCGCAGCAGTTCCGGCCCCGTAAAAAAGCACGCATATCAACAGGATTGTGCGCAAAAAGGACATCAGGCAAACGGGCCGGACGATCATGGGAAACGTATTATCCTTGCATGGTTGGCTGGCCTGCATCTAGGGAATGAAATGGCAAGCCGCAATGGATAGAGCAATGAGCAACACACGCGATCTCCTGATTCTGGGTGGTGGTCTGGTCGGAATGACCCTGGCACTTGCTGCCGCAAGGCAGGGAATTTCCAGCCATGTTATTGACAGGGCTGATCCTGAAAGCCTGATAAAAGACGGATTTGATGGCAGGGCTTCTGCCATTTCCACTGCAAGCTGGAACCTGTTTACCAATATCGGACTGGCGGAGCGGCTCGCACCCTTTGGCTGCCCGATTGATGCCATTGCCGTGACAGACCAGATGAAACCGGGAAGGATTGATTTTCGTCCGGCTCCCGATGAATCCTCTCTGGGCCGCATGTTTTCAAATAGGGAATTGCGGCTTGCCCTGTTCGAAGCGGCTCGCAAGGAAGACAGGATCGCATGGCACGCACCGGTAGAAACCATATCCCGTGCCCGTGATGCCTTTGGCGTATCCGTGTCTCTGGATAATGGACAAACACTCTCTGCCAGCCTGATGATCGGCGCTGAAGGGCGCGCTTCGCCCAGCCGGCAGGAAGCAGGCCTTGGGCTTGCAAAATGGGATTACAAACACCGGGCAATTATTGTTGGGCTGGATCATGAAAAGCCGCATGACAATGTTGCATGGGAAATCTTCTACCCTGCCGGGCCATTCGCATTATTGCCAATGCTGGACGGTCCTGATGGAACCCATCGTAGTGCCCTGGTCTGGACAGTGGCAGAACAAGACGCTGCCGGAGTGCTTGCCATGCCGGAGCGGGCCTTTCTGGCGGAATGTGACAAGCGCATGAAGGGCCTGTTCGGCACAATCCGTCTCAACAGCCCGCGATCGTCCTACCCGCTGAGCTTTCAGCACACGGCCCGTATTGTGGATGATCGGCTGGCACTGGTGGGTGATGCCGCGCATGGAATTCACCCGATTGCCGGTCAGGGCCTTAATCTTGGCCTGCGCGATGTGGGAGCATTGGTTGAAGTGCTGACAGACGGGATGCGGCTCGGCCTGGATCCGGGTGATGCGCAACTTCTGGCGCGCTATGAAAACTGGCGCAGTGTTGACAGTTTCACCGTTGCGCTGGCTACGGACGGAATTACCCGCCTGTTTGGTCTGCAAGGACGTGCATCTTCAGCCATCCGGCGGTTTGGCATGGCAGGGGTTCAAAGATTGTCGCCTCTGAAACACTGGTTCATGGATGAGGCGCGCGGCGTTACCGGCAAGCTTCCGCAATTGCTTCAGGCCTGAAAAACCGCTTCTACAGCATTGCGGTTAAATGTTGAATCATTTACGATGCTGTATTCCCTTGTTTTTCCGCATTTTCCAGGCCGAAAAAGTCTATCAACTTTTTCTGAAAATACTTTATTTGGTTGCAACCCCGCTTGCCAGCGTTTCCGTATTAATGGGGTTGCCAGTGCCATCGCGCAGGCGCCTTGGTTCCAGCACAGCAGAGGTTTCTATCAGATCCAGCGCATGTTGGGTTGCCGCATAGCGATTGGCATCGGTAATCCATTCATTCGCCTGATCGGCACCAGGAAGTTCCTTGACCTCGGCAACGGCTGCATCCACCCGGCCTGATTGCAAGAACATGCGTGCCCGCTCCAGCCGACGTTTAGGCTGCGGTGACGGGCCGCTTTCACGGCGCACCAC
>JBKEEC010000279.1:0-2595 GCA_047975785.1 Sphingomonadaceae bacterium
ATGGTGCGCCCCCTGCGTTACGGAAATGCCTATGCTGGATGATCTGGCGGGCAGTTATGCAGGAAAGCTGCGCGTTGTGACCGTGAGTCAGGACATTACTGGTGCGGATCAGGTGGTTCCGTTTTTCAAGGAACGTGGCTTTGTTCATCTTGAACCGTGGATGGATGAGGAAACGGAGCTGAGTTTCAGGCTGGAGAGCGGACAATTGCCCCTGACTATATTATATGACGAGCAGGGGCAGGAAATATGGCGGGTTGCCGGCGGGTATGACTGGTCCGGCACACAGGCCCGCGCCATGATTGATGAAGGGCTGGGCGGTTAGGGTCCTGATTCTGGATTAATTATTGGCGCGGGTATTTGTCCTTGCCCATGCAGTTATTTCAGGGGCACACATGGCGTATGGCAACGAAGATACAGGAACAGCAGCAACAGGGAATGATCCATATTCCGGGCGGTGTGTTCACCATGGGGTCGGAACGGTTTTACCCTGAAGAGCGACCTTTGCGCAAAGTGCGGGTGGACGGGTTTCTGATGGACGCATCTCCGGTGACAAACCGTGATTTTGCAATTTTTGTCGAAGCAACGGGCCATCAGACATTTTGCGAGATCGCACCTGACCCAAAAGATTATCCGGGGATGGACCCGGAATTTGCCCATCCCGGATCGCTTGTGTTCCAGCGCACGGCAATGCCGGTGCCGCTGGATGATTTTTCGCAGTGGTGGTCATTTACTCTGGGCGCGGACTGGCGCCACCCCACTGGTCCGGGCAGTTCTATTGAAGGGCTGGAGGATCATCCCGTTGTGCAGGTCACGTGGGGCGATGCGATGGCCTATGCAAAATGGGCGGGCAAGGATCTGCCGACCGAAGCTGAATGGGAATATGCCTCGCGCGGGGGGCATGACTGCCGGGAATATGCCTGGGGGGATGAGCTGGCCCCTGCAGGCGAAATGCTGGCGAATTACTGGCAGGGCCTGTTTCCCTATTCCAACACGCAGGAGGATGGCTGGGAAAGAACCTCTCCGGTGCATAGCTTTCCGGCCAATGATTATGGCCTGTATGATATGATTGGCAATGTCTGGGAATGGACGAAAGACTGGTATTCCCAGCCAAAACCTGTCGGGAAACGCACGCCTGATGCGTGCTGCACGCTCGATAATCCCCGCGGCGGGCGCAAGGGAGAAAGCTATGAGCCGTGCACGGCCGATTTCAGGATTGGCCGCAGGGTAGTGAAGGGCGGCTCCCATCTTTGTGCGGATAATTACTGCCAGCGATACCGGCCTGCCGCACGACAGGGGCAGGCACTGGATACATCAACCAGCCATATCGGTTTCCGGTGTATAATACGGGATTAAAGCTTTTCGCGAAAGAAAAGCGAAAACAAGAAATTATAGCATCGCATATGGTTCAACCTTTTCTCGCGACGCCATAATGCCTTCGTTCACACCTGTTTTACCGCGTATCAGTTCCAGTTATATGCGAGTGGCACTTCGCGAAAAGCGAATCGATCCAGATGGCGCTCCACTGCGCCTTTCAACCCGTCAACCTGCCCTTGCGCAGTCGCATCTATCGTGATGGCGAGCGCATCATCGGAAGCCGTAAAAGTAACCGTGGCATCTCCGGGCCAGTTACTGCCGCGCGCATCTTTCGGAAAGACGATTTTGCCCTTTTGTGCGTCAAAACTCACATCCAGATTATGCGCCCAGTGTTTGCATAATTGCTGAAGATATTTGCTGGCATTGGAGGTGGGGACGCTGCCCGCTGCTGTATATTCCATAATTGATCCTGTTTTGCTGATTACAACTTAAGATATATCTTAAGGCGTAACCGGCACAGGTCAAGTCCTGGATTCATCCAAAGGGAAAAACACTGCCAAGTAGCTTTCTGACAAGATCCGCCTGACCTTTCGCGCCGGTTTTGGCGTATATTCTCTTGGAATAGTTGCGGGCAGTTTCGGGGGTCAGTCCGATTTTTCTGCCGCCTTCGACAATGGAATCTCCAAGACATATGGCTTCTGCCAGAGCAGCTTCGCGCGAAGAGATACCATAAAGCGCCTGTGCAATTATAGCGCCTGACTTGCCCGCCTGCCTGTCTGTGTCATCCCGACAGAGGGCAATAGCGCAAACTCCATTGGGCAAGAGGGTGCTGTCCGCCAATACACGCCGGACAAGAACAGGCGGCTGCTCCGGCTTGTCTTGCAGCAGGAGCGGAAGAGTGTCTGCCTCATCATTCGCGTCATCCGATTGTGCGCAAAACTGCGTCAGTATTTGCTGCAAGGAGGCAGGAATGTGGAGCCTTTCGCCATCAGTCAGGGACAGGTGACTGTTTGTATCGTCGCCTGTCACCACAACGCTGCCATTTTTGTCCAGCGCGCATTGGCTGACCCCGATTCGCGACAGGGCGGATTCGGCCATAGCCAGTTTCATACGCAGGTTTTCAATCCGGGCAAATTGCATCATCGCACTTGCGATATGCGGCACGAGGTTGGAGAGTAATGCGCTGTCGGCGGCCTCAAATTCAATGCGCCGGTGACTGGCGAGAATCCATGCATTGATATTTTCTGCCGCACTGATCCGGACAAACCGGGCATGGACAAT
>JBKEEC010000004.1:0-4447 GCA_047975785.1 Sphingomonadaceae bacterium
CTTCAAGAACGGGATTTTGCGTTCTTCCTCCGATCCGTCCTCTTGTTCTTCGGTTTTGGTCAGGGTGTTCGCATAGACAACCGCGTTGCCGCGCTCGCCCTTCTTCACATGCGCGCCCAGTTCCTTGGCTTGGCGGAATGTCATCCAGTGCGGGGAAAGAAACCCCGCCTCGACGCTCGCGCCCCAGAGCATCAGCACATTGATACCGTTATACGGCATGCCGTTGTGCCGCAGTGGCTTGGTGATCTTGCCTTCAAGGTTGCCGCTGCTCCAAGGCTTGAGCCAAGACAGCTCGCCTTGCTCCAGATCGGCAATAATCTTGTCGGTCACTTTCTGATAAACATCTGTCTTCATTTCCTTTTTTCCTCCTTTGGATAGTCGGTTGCGCATGCAACCGGACTAGGCCCGCGCCAATGAGCGGGGGGAGGCCGTCAAGATCGAAAGGATCGGAAGGTGGTGCGGGCGCAGTGCTAACGAGCCACGGCTCCGATCCTTTCTCCCGCAGCCCTGGCAAGGGACTTGGGTCTTGACGGAGGATGGGGCCGGAAGGCCCCCAGAAATGGGAAAAAATCGCGCGGCTCCTATAGAGCCGCGCTCAGCCAGAGGGGTGCATCAAGCGCCCCGAATAGCGCGCAAGGGATAGATGCCCGAAGGGCCGAGACTACAGGCTCGGCTCGCGAAAGCCCGACCCGCAAGGGGTGCGCTAAAGGCTACAGGGTTACCGGAAGGTGGTTCACGACCATGATTATTGAAAAAATACAGTCACTTAGCTATGATCTGGTTCAAAAGAAATAAAAGGACGCCCAATGAAATCAGGCCTATTCTCTCGAAACCCAAGCCGCGCAAGGGTGCACGGACTCTTTCACGTTTCTGGCTTTATGGCGCATCCTAGACGATATCAGGCCTCACAATCATGAGCGTTTCGCATTCACATGCTCTCAAACGCAATCGTCTGGTCAGCGTACTTCTCCGGCCCTTGGGATTACACTATTGGGGCGTCGAGCAAACTGAGGTCGGCCTCGTATTTCGCGGAAAGGGTGAGCAACCAGTATCGCTTTCGGAAATGTCTGGTCCGGTTAGTGTCGGTAAGTCTCACGGTTTTCATTCGCTTATTGTGCCCAGCGCTGGAGGTGATCGCTTTACAATCGCCGGAGTGAACCGCGAGGCGGCTGCCACATTTGCCTCGTCAATTAACGATGCGCTGCGCCGCTATGTTGCCGAAAAAGGAGCGGATGAGGAAGAAGAGCTGCGAACACTGGCCAAGGCAATTGCCCACCTCCAGCAACCGCGCCGCTTTCCTTCAGCATGTCTCCTTGATCCATTTCTGACAAGGGCAGCCGAGATCGGAGAGACGTTTCCCGATATTATCCCTGAGGGGGCTTTGAGCGCAAACCAACTTGCACTTCTGAGTGCAGCCAGGAGCTTTCATGAAGCTCCTGAGATCGAACGTGAGAATGCGATAGAACGCTTCATCAAGGCCGAATTAGAGACCATGAAGCTGTTCTTCGATGAGATCGAAACGAACCCTCTGACACCCGAGCAACGGCTGGCTGTGGTCATGGATGAGGATGCAACGCTGGTACTGGCTGGAGCGGGCTCCGGCAAAACTAGCGTCATCGTCGCCAAAGCAGCCTATCTCATCGAGCGCGGAGTACGACATCCGCAAGAGATTCTGCTGATGGCGTTCGGCAAGGACGCCGCCGCTGAGATGGCAAGCCGTATCAAGGAACGCGCGGGGGCGAGCGTGGACGCGCTAACCTTTCATGCGCTCGGCTACTCCATTCTGCGCGACGTAGAGGGATGCGCTCCGGCGCTCGCTGCCCATGCCAGCGATGATGCTCAGTTTCGATCACTGCTACGGGATATCTTGGTTGCGGAGGTGGCAAACAAGGCGGGAATGAAGTCGCTGCTGTTGGAATGGTTTGCTGATTTCTTCTGGCCGTATAAGAGTGAGTGGGACTTTGAAACACGCGATGAGTATTATCGCTACGTCGAGGCGCACGAGCTTCGCACCTTCAATGGGGAGCTTGTCAAGAGCTTTGAAGAACTCCAGATTGCCAATTGGCTTTATAGGAACGGCATCGCCTACGAATACGAGCCAAACTACGAGCACGAGATAAGAAGCAATACAAGGCGAGCCTACACACCAGATTTTCGTTTGAGTGACAGCGGAATCTACATCGAGCATTTTGGAGTTCGCAAAGCTAAGCAAGCCGATGGATCAACGCGGCTCACGACTGCTCCCCATATTGATCGCGACCGCTATCTCGAAGATATGGCGTGGAAGCGAAAAGTACACCGCGATCATGGCACGACATTGATCGAAACCTACAGTTATGAACGGGTTGAGGGGCGGTTGACCACAGCACTTGCGAACAAGCTTGCCCCGCATGTGACGTGCGAACCAATCTCGGAAGATCAACTCTTCGACAGACTTTCGCAGCTAGGGCAGGTTGACAGCTTCACCCAAACACTCGGCACTTTCCTCCGTCACTTCAAGAGTTCTGGCGCAACATTGGGGTACTGCCGAAGCCGTGTTGACGCCGAGGAAGATAGTCAGCGCGGCAAGGCCTTCCTCACGATCTTTGAGCCCTTGTTCGACGCGTATCAGCGGCGCCTTGGCGAGCGCATCGACTTTGAAGATATGGTCGTGCGCGCCGCTGGGTATGTCGAGTCGGGACGATACAAGAGCCCTTACCGACACCTCCTCGTGGACGAGTTTCAGGATATCTCTGCCGGTCGAGCGCGCCTGCTCAAGGCGCTGAAGGGGCAGTATGCCGATGCTCGCCTTTTTGCCGTGGGCGATGACTGGCAGTCGATCTACAGGTTCACAGGATCGGATGTTCATTTGATGCGCAATTTCGGTCGTGAATTTGGCGGTAGTTTTGCTGGCAAGGCGGGCATCCACAGTGTGGTCGATCTTGGCCGGACGTTCCGAAGCATTGATAAGATTGCTTTGCCCGCGCGCCGCTTCATCCTTCAGAATCCGTTTCAACTCGACAAGGCTGTCATCACTGCCACCCAGGGCAATGAGCCTGCGATTCTGGTGGCATACTACACCGGCGCGCGGCATGACGCGGCGCTGGTCGGCGCGCTAGAACGGATTGCATCCGTGAAGTCCGAAAAGGCAACGGTTCTACTTCTTGGGAGGTATCACTTTCTGAAGCCGCGAAATCTGAGAGAGTTGGCGGCCAGATATCCCGACATGTCCATATCATTCATGACTATGCACGCCTCCAAGGGTCTTGAAGCAGATCATGTCATAGTTCTGCGCGCCGAAGCGGGAACCAAGGGCTTTCCATCCGAAATTGTTGACGATCCGTTGCTTGACTTGGTTCTGCCTGAGCCCGAAAAGTTCGACCATGCCGAAGAGCGGCGTCTGTTCTATGTTGCGCTGACTCGAGCGCGCAAAAGCGTCACCATTCTGACCAATCGTGAGAAGCCATCGGTGCTTGTCAGGGAGTTGGCAGATGATCCCGCTTACGAGGTTGCTGTTTTGGGCGAGCCGGGCATTGCCGACCATCGCTGTGGTGCCTGTGGCGGGCGCATGCTGGCGCAGACATCAGGAAAGAACCGAGTGAGCTTTGCTTGTGAGCATAGCCGTCTTTGTGGACAGAAGCTCAACCCATGCTCCGCCTGCGGACAAGACCTTCCGAAGACCGATCCCACTCATCCTCATGCGCTAAGCTGTAGCTGCGGCGCAGAGTTTCCGGCGTGTCCCAAGTGTGACAATGGCTGGCTCATCGAGCGTAGAGGAAAGTACGGGTCGTTTCTGGGGTGCGTGCATTTTCCAGCATGCACAGGCACTCAGCAACTCACCAATGCCAAGGGAACCAGCAGGCGGCAGGGGCGACGAAGCAGAAACTAGGAGCTCGGAGTGGTGCCCTGACCGTCCACGCCCCACTTCGAAGGTCAGTGTTCGCAGAGAGCCCGGTGGGACCGATCCGCGTCAAGGCCCTGTGCCGCGCAAGGGATGGAAGCCTGATGGCTGAGACTATATAGGCTCGGCTCTCGACAGACCGGCCCACAAGGGTGCGCGACAATGCTGGGGAAGGCTGCCCGTTTTGAGCACAAATCGCTTTCAATATGTGTATCCATTGGATACACTGCGCTCAACATGAAAGATGCAGGACTTCGTATCAGGGTCGACAGGCAACTGCGAGAGGCATTCGTTGCTGCTTGCAAGGAACAGGATGGTCCAGCCGCCCAGGTGCTTCGTCAATTCATGCGTGAGTATGTGCTCAAGCACGAACGTGGGAAGTCCCCTAGGTCCTCAAAAAGCCAGAAGATTGCGAGTGAAGTGCCTACGAATTTGGGTGAAATAGAATGATGAAGTTGGAGCAGATTGTATCTGGAAGCAGAATTCGTGGAATTGCTGGAACGCAGCCCGTGGAAATTCTGGCTGCGCGCTCTTACGGCCCTGATGCTCTGGAAGTTACCTACAAGC
>JBKEEC010000280.1:0-8556 GCA_047975785.1 Sphingomonadaceae bacterium
AATCTTGTCTTTCACCACCAGACGAAGCTGGTATTCCGGCACATTGGTAATCAGATATTGTGTGCCCAGGTCCTGCTGCAGCCAGCGCCACCGGTCCATATTGGCACGAATCAGCTTGCGCTTTTTTGCCTCGCTTTTCGGGGTATTTGCCAGTGCTTCCTTCAGCTGGGCATATTCCGGATTGATAGGCGCAAGAGATGCCAGCACACCAGCGATATCATGGGTGCTCAGGGCTTCAGCCATGAGCGAACTGGTCGGCATAAGGTCAGGATCAGGATCGACAACAAACCATTGCCGCCGTGCCTCCATCGGGGTGCGACCATCGCGCAAATCTTCTACAACCCATGTAAAGCTTTCGCCCGCAGCCTTGTTCAGGGCATCGCCAGGGCCACCGGCAATAGCCATCCGTAACTCCATCAGGCGGTAATCTGCCGGATCAAGCCCTTCCTTGTCGATATTTTCAATGGCGGCAATCAGGGCCTGCGCGTCTGCCACGCTCCATTGCTGGCCTGCCTCAACAGCCGGAGTCTGTGCCGGCGTCGGCATTTGTGCGCGAACCGGAACGGCCAGCGAATCATCTGTAACCTTGTCGGCCGCAATAACAGGGGCTTCCTGATCCGGCAGAAGGTTCTCCGGTGCATCCTGAGCCATGGCGACTCCCGGAAACACAAGAATTGCTGCCCCTGCAAGATAATTGCACAATGTTACCCGCATACTAGAAATGGCCCCTTGATTGTTACGATATGCCATATTCAGGATACAGCAAAACACGGCACAGCGTCCAACCGCTTGCCTCCTTATTTATCACTTTCCCACAATTGGCCTGACTGCAGGATGAATCAGCACCATGGGCAAGGCCCTGTATCCTTCTGGTGTATCCATCCGGTGTAGTCCTCCGGCAAGCGCCAAAATGGCAGTGTCGGGGCAATGTATCGCTTGACCAATCGCTCGTAAACGCGCAGTTGCGCGGGGCATTTCAGATGGATTCCCTATCATCCGCGCGATCTTTGCCGCGGTTCCATTATTTGATCGAAAGGACGAAGCCAAATGACGCAAGTCGGACAGGACACGCTCGGCACCCGCAGCACGCTGACAGTAGGTGGCAAGGACTACGCCTATTACTCACTTGCCAAAGCGGCAGAGAAAATCGGCGATGTATCCCGCCTGCCTCATTCGATGAAAGTTTTGCTCGAAAACCTTCTCCGGTTTGAAGATGGCGGCTTTACGGTTTCTATCGATGATATCCGGAAACTGGCGAACTGGCAGAGCAACCCGGTTACGGGTGATGAAATCCAGTATCGTCCGGCACGGGTGCTGATGCAGGATTTCACCGGCGTTCCCTGCGTGGTGGATCTTGCCGCCATGCGCGATGCCATCGCGAAACTGGGCGGAGAAACCTCGCGTATCAATCCTCTGGTCCCGGTTCATCTGGTGATTGACCACTCGGTTATGGTCGATGAATTTGGCCACCCCAAGGCTTTTGAAAAGAATGTTGAACTGGAATATGCCCGCAATGCGGAGCGGTATGACTTCCTGAAATGGGGCTCCAAGAGCCTCGATAATTTCAAGGCTGTGCCTCCGGGCACCGGCATCTGCCATCAGGTTAATCTGGAGCATATTGGCCGGGGCGTGTGGTCCACGGCTGACCAGAATGGCAGCGAAGTGGCCTATCCGGATACATGCGTTGGCACGGACAGCCACACCACCATGATTAACGGCCTGGGCGTGCTGGGCTGGGGCGTAGGCGGGATCGAGGCCGAGGCCGCCATGCTTGGTCAGCCTGTTTCCATGCTGATTCCCGAAGTTGTTGGCTTCGAACTGACCGGCGATCTGGGTGAAGGCGTCACCGCCACCGATCTGGTTCTGACCTGCGTGCAAATGCTGCGCGAAGTGGGTGTTGTTGGCCGGTTTGTCGAATTTTATGGCCCCGGCGTTGCGGCACTGAGCCTTGCTGACCGGGCAACGATTGCCAATATGGCGCCCGAATATGGCGCGACCTGCGGCTTCTTTGGCATTGATGACAAAACGCTGGACTATCTGCGCCTGACGGGCCGTTCGGAAGAGCAGATCGCTCTGGTGGAGGCCTATGCCAAACAGCAGGGCATGTGGTTTGACCCTGCCGCCGTGCCGGTTTTCACCAATACGCTCAGCCTTGATATGCGCAGCGTTGTCCCCTCACTTGCCGGGCCAAAACGCCCGCAGGACAAGGTAACGCTGCCCGAACTGGATGAGCTGTTTAATGGCGACCTGAAATCTGTTTACAACAAGGCCGCGCATGAGCGCGTAGCGGTGGACGGCAAGGATCACGATATTGGCGATGGCGATGTGGTGATCGCCGCTATCACCAGTTGCACCAACACTTCCAACCCCGATGTGCTGATCGCAGCCGGTCTTGTCGCCCAAAAGGCCAATGAGCGGGGCCTCAAGCCCAAACCATGGGTCAAGACCAGCCTTGCACCCGGATCGCAAGTGGTCACGGACTATCTCGAAAAGGCAGGTCTGCAGGATCATCTCGATGCGATCGGTTTCGATCTCGTTGGCTATGGCTGCACTACCTGTATCGGCAATAGTGGCCCGCTGGCAGAGCCAATCAGCAAGGCCATCAATGGCAATAATATCGTTGCGGCCAGCGTGCTGTCCGGCAATCGTAACTTTGAAGGCCGCGTCTCGCCGGATGTGCGGGCCAATTTCCTTGCCAGCCCGCCGCTGGTCGTTGCCTATGCTCTCAAGGGCACGGTCATCACCGACATGATTGAAACACCTGTTGGTCAGGACAAGCAAGGCAATGACGTATTCCTGAAAGATATCTGGCCAAGCAATCAGGAAGTGGCCGATATTCGTGCCAGCGCGATTGACCGTCAGATGTTTGAAGCGCGCTATGCCGATGTCTACAAGGGTGATGCCCATTGGCAGGCAATCAATGTCACCGGCTCGGAAACCTATCAGTGGCGTGCCGGTTCCACCTATGTCGCCAACCCGCCCTATTTTGACGGGATGGAAATGACGCCGGCTCCGCTTACCGACATTGTCGAGGCCCGGCCACTGGCGATTCTGGGCGATTCTGTCACCACCGACCACATCAGTCCGGCCGGTTCGATCAAGGCTGACAGCCCGGCGGGCCGCTATCTGCTGGATCATCAGGTTGCCAGAGCAGACTTCAACTCCTACGGCTCACGCCGCGGGAACCATGAAGTGATGATGCGTGGCACCTTTGCCAATATCCGCATCCGCAATGAAATGGTCCCCGGTGTGGAAGGCGGCATGACCTCCTACAATGGCGAGCAGATGGCGATCTATGATGCAGCCATGAAGCACAAGGCTGATGGCACGCCGCTGGTGGTCGTTGCGGGCAAGGAATACGGCACAGGCTCCAGTCGTGACTGGGCTGCAAAGGGCACCAATCTGCTGGGTGTGCGCGCTGTTATCGTAGAAAGTTTCGAGCGCATCCACCGCTCCAACCTTGTCGGCATGGGCGTCCTGCCCCTGCAGTTCAAGGAAGGGGAAACCCGTGAAACACTCAGCCTCACCGGCGAAGATGTTTTTACGATCACCGGCCTTGCCGATCTGCAGCCCCAGCAGGATATTGAAGTGAGTGTAACACGCCCGGATGGCACCACATTTACTTTTGGTGCGCTCTGCCGCATCGATACCGCCAATGAAATGGAATATTTCCGCAATGGCGGTATCCTGCAATATGTGCTGCGGAAACTGGCGTCCTGATCAGCGACCTGCATGGTAAAGTCAGGGTAAAACCAGAAGGCCCCACCCTTACGGAGAGGAAAGGGTGGGGCCAGTTTCCCTGACCGGATAAAGATCAGAGAATATATTTGCTAAGGTCACTGTCTCCGGCAAGATCGGCCAGACGCTCCCGCACATAGGCGGCATTAATCGTTACCGTTTCTCCCCGGTGATCCTCAGCATCAAAGCTGATATCTTCCAGCAGTTTTTCCATCACGGTTTGCAGGCGGCGTGCGCCAATATTCTCGACACTTTCATTCACCTGGGCCGCAATGCGTGCGACTTCATCTATACCATCATCAGTCATATCCAGCGTGACATCTTCTGTGCCCAGCAAGGCGTGGTACTGGGTAACAAGATTGGCCCGTGTTTCTGACAGAATCCTTACGAAATCTTCCTCTGTCAGCGCTCGTAATTCTACCCGGATCGGCAGGCGGCCCTGCAATTCGGGCAGCATATCGCTAGGCTTGGCCACATGAAACGCCCCGCTGGCAATAAACAGCACATGGTCGGTTTTCATCGGGCCGTATTTGGTTGCTACCGTGGTGCCTTCAATCAGAGGCAGCAAATCCCGCTGCACACCTTCCCGGCTTACTGAGCCGCCACGCACATCGGATACGGCAATCTTGTCAATCTCGTCGAGAAATACGATGCCATTGGTTTCCGCATTGGCGAGCGCCACGCGGGCGACATCATCCTGATCCATCCGCTTTTCGGCTTCTTCCTCGACCAGCTTGTCCCACGCATCAGGAATTTTCAGCTTCTGGCGTTTGGTCGGAGCCTTGCCGAAGGCTTTGCCCATCATCTGGGTCAGGTCAATCATGCCGACATTGCCGCCCATGCCGGGAATTTCCATCCCCATATTGGGCGTATCGGCCACCTCGATTTCGACTTCGGTATCGTTCATCGCATTTTGCACGATACGTTCACGGAAACTTTCGCGCGTGGCTTCGCTGGCATTTTCGCCAACCAGCGCATTGAGCAAGCGATCCATCGCCGCCTTGCTGGCGGCTTCACGCACGGCTTCACGACGACGATCCTTTTCCAGCCGGATCGCTTCTTCCACCAGATCACGGGCGATCTGTTCAACATCGCGGCCGACATAGCCGACCTCGGTAAACTTGGTCGCCTCGATCTTGATAAAGGGTGCTTCGGCCAGCTTCGCCAGCCGGCGGCTGATTTCGGTTTTGCCGCAGCCCGTCGGGCCAATCATGAGGATGTTTTTGGGCGTTACCTCATCGCGCAATTCTGCAGGCAGGCGCTGGCGTCGCCATCGATTGCGCAAGGCAACCGCCACTGCCCTTTTTGCGTCCTTCTGGCCAATAATATGTTCATCAAGCGCGGCAACAATCGCCTTGGGAGTAAGGTGTTCAGTCATAAGCCTTTTTCGTGAAATCAGACGGTTTCGACCGTCACATTGTCATTGGTATAAACGCAGATATCGGCAGCAACAGCCATAGCTCGCCGGGCGATCTGCTCTGCATCATCTTCATAGGAATCAAGCGCGCGCGCTGCCGAAAGCGCGAAATTACCGCCAGATCCGATAGCAGCTATTTGCGAATCCGGTCCGCCATCAGGCTCCAGCACATCGCCATTGCCCGTCAGCACCAGCAGATTGTCTTCATCAGCAACAATCATCAATGCTTCAAGATTGCGCAGATATTTGTCTGTTCGCCAGTCCTTGGCCAGTTCTACCGCGGCGCGCAGTAATTGCCCGCTATGCTGTTCCAGCTTGTGTTCCAGCCGCTCAAACAGGGTAAAGGCATCGGCGGTGGCTCCGGCAAAACCGGCCACAACCTTGCCATTGGCTATCCGTCGCACCTTACGCGCCGTCGGCTTCATGACCGTATTGCCCATGGAAACCTGCCCATCGCCAGCAATTACGGTTTTCCCGTTTTTTCTTACCCCGATAATTGTGGTGGAGTGCCACTGCACGGTTCCGTGCATCTGTGCATTATCATATGTCATGCTGGCGATATGGGGTGCACCGCCGCAAGATCAAGCCACGCCTCCAGGCATCAGGCGCAGGAGGCGGGGAAGGGCATTTTCAGGCCGGAGCCACCCGCCTAACGGCCACCTCCGGCGCCCGGAGACGCCGCGCCAACAGCACCAATATTGCCAAACAGGTCTTCAAGAAAACTACGCTCCCGTCCCAATGTGGGAGTCGTTTCACCATCAGGCCGCAGATAAACGACCTTTTCCATGCCAGTGCGCTCTGTTCCAATCACATTGCCATTGGCATCGAACTTTACTGCCAGCACATTTTCGCTCGTAATCCGGGGGCGGACAAAGGGTTTGCGCTCTGTCATGCTGGAAACATAATACCAGGTCGGCTGCCCATACTGGCTGGTGAAACTCGGCCGGCCCAGAGTCCCTTGCACTGATGCCTGATTATCAATGCCGGGCTGAATCGAATCCGTGAGGGTCTTGTCAGCGATATAGCCCTGATTTTCCTTGATAGTGCTGCACCCGCCCAAGGCGCCCGCAGCCATGGCCAGAACAAGAACCGCAATCCGATTGCCAGACAGCATAGATTTGAATACTCCGAAAACTTGCCATTTCGCGCCTTTGCATTCCCTGCATTGCGCCTATATCGGTGCCATGCCTTTAAGGCGATGTGCCTCACCTTGCAAGTCGCACGCATATGCAGATGAGGTTCACGGCTTGAATTGTGGCTGAACGAGATGACCAGAGCCTTATGAAAACCCTGATCGCCCGCCTTCTGGGCACTGCACCTGACCCCAAAGAGTCCTTGCGGCCATTATGGCACCGCATTGTAGAACTGGCGCGTGAACCTGACTATTATGCCCGACTTGGCGTTGAGGATAGTGTTTCCGGCAGGTTTGATATGATCACCGCAGTCATGGCAATGGTGCTGATCCGCATGGAAAAAGAAGAGCCTCTGGTTACGCCGTCTGTCTATCTCACAGAATTATTTGTGGATGATATGGCAGGACAGGTCCGCCAGATAGGTGTGGGCGATCTGGTTGTCGGCAAGCAGATGGGCAAGCTGGTAAGCACGATGGGGGGGCGCCTTGGCGCCTATCGCACCGGCCTTGCCGCAGGGCATAAAGCTCTGAGTGATGCGGTGGCACGCAATGTCTCCCTGCGCGATGGCTATGATGCAGATGGTATCGCTACAGCATTGGAGAATCTGTCCGCACGGCTGGACCAGACAGAGGGCAGCGCCCTGCTGCGCGGGGAAATCGTCTTATGAATACGCCTGGAATCGACGATTCATTTCCGCCTCTGCCAGCGCCGGAGTTCAGCCATATGATTGCGCGGCGTCCGCTGCCTGCCGCGCCGGTAACACTTGTGCCTGATGAGCAGCAACGAGCGGCTCTGGCCCGGCGTTTCGGGCTGTCCGCGATCCGGCAAATGCAGGCGGTCATATCTCTCGATGCGGACGGCGATACTATTATTGCACGCGGCTCGTTGGCCGCGGATATCGAGCAACCCTGCGCCATCTCCGGCGAAGATTTTTCCACTCACATAGAAGAGCCGCTCTATTTGCGCTTTGTGCCTGTGAACACCATTTGTCAGGCGGGCGAGGAAGAAATCGAACTTGGCGCTGAAGATTGCGATGAAATTCCCTATTCGGGTGATCAGTTTGATCTCGGAGAAGCCATTGCCCAAAGCCTGTTTCTTGCCATTGATCCCTATGCCAAAGGCCCTGATGCCGATATGGCGCGCAAGGAATCCGGCCTGATGGATGAAAATGCAAGTGGCCCATTCGCTGCTCTGGCCGCGCTGCGCGGGCAAATGGACAAGAAAGGGAATTGATGCGCCCGCTTGACGATATCGCCGGGGAGTATGATTTTCTGGAAGGGGATGAACGCTACCGCCTGCTGATTGAACTGGGCCGCGAACTTGACCCGATGCCCGATGCCCTGAAAACGGATGCTACACTTGTGCGCGGGTGTTCCGCGAGTGTCTGGGTTTACCCCACCGGGGACAAGGGCAGGCTGCATTTTCTGGCAGACAGCAATGCTGCTATTACAAAAGGCATTGTTGCTCTGGTCATATCTGCAGTGCAGGATAAATCCGCCGCCGAGATTGCAGAAATGGATATTGCCCTTGCGCTGGAGCCGTTTGATCTCAAAAACCAGCTCAGTTCCAACCGGACGCAGGGTGTGCCCAATATGATTGCGCTTGTGCGCGATCATGCGGCCAGAATCGCTGCCATATAGGATGAAACGTCAGGTCTATCTGGCGGGCGGGATAATAGCGGTGGCGCTGGGGGCTATCGGTGTAGTCCTGCCTATCATGCCTACCGTGCCTTTTTTGCTGCTGGCGGTATTTTTCTTTGCCCGCAGCAACCCGGAGTGGGAGCAACGTCTGCTCAACCATCCGCGCTACGGACCATCGCTCAGGGACTGGCATGAGCGACGCGCCATCAGCCGCAAAGCCAAGATCGCGGCGATTTTCGCCATGTCTGTCGGCGTGGGTTTCACCTGGTTCACACTCGGACCGCCCTGGGTCTATCTCTCGCTTGCCATTCTTGTTCTGGCAGGAAGCTGGATTGCCACGCGCAATGAATAAACCTGGCTGCCATGATGATGACGCATCAGCAGTTTGAAACGCTCAGGCGCCGCGCAGGCTTGACCAATGCGTGATGAGACATGCTCATCGCACATTGGTATAATACCCGGCTGCATGTCGGCTTCAATTGTTCCTGATCAGATTGGCAACACGCTCTTGCCAGCTTTCTGAAAGAACAGGCATGTTTTCCAGCAAGCGCAGGTCTTCGGGGTATGTTCTGGCTTTGCCACCAATAATCAGCGCAAAAAGGCGGGCGACGTTCCATTCGGGATAGGG
>JBKEEC010000281.1:0-4381 GCA_047975785.1 Sphingomonadaceae bacterium
CTGCCAACGCCCCAGGGCGAAGAGGCAAAACGCAGAGGGCCCGGATGAATGGAGCTATTTCCGCATCCGCAGCCTTTAACAAACGCTCCCGCTCACCACGATCTAGATATAGGTCGCGCCTCTTGTCGGCTCCCTTGACGGGCTTCAAAGCTTCTTGCCAGGCAGCCTCGGTGTTCGGTGGCCCCGGCTGCATGACGCGACCCAGCGCCGCCCTGAGTGGCACCATGTCTCTGTTGACCGTAGAAACTGAACGAACTTTGGTGCGCTTTTCTCCACCCTTGTTTCGAGTGAGCAATGCAGGCGCTTCCTCCAACCGCTTGCGCCACTCACGAAGATGTCGCCGACGAATTTTATCCAACTTAACTTTTGCAATTGGGTCTGAGAAAACGTGGCGCCGGAATACACCTTCTGCGATCAGTCCAGGTCGAACTTTCAGGTACTCTTTGCAGGCATCAGCGACTGTCTCCAGCGATTGCGACTGAACTCCACCGGCCTCGACTAGTTCAGCCCATTTTTCCGCATCGAGCTTTGCATGGTTGAACACTTCATTCCCGGTGTGCGAACCGTAATCACCCAAACTCTTGAGCGCGTATTTTCCAGCATCAACATCGTAGGCTCGGGCAAACCAATACCCTTTTCCTCCACGCTTTGAGGGCCGGTAGCCGACATAGCAGCCCGCCCGGAGCCGTTGCCAATGCGGCTCATCTCCCGCCTTGGACTTTAATCGCTGCCGTTCACCTATCTTGCTGAGGTCCGCCATTCTCGCTCGCCATCCATGAAAATCCATGAAACAAGCATGAAATACATGGGTGGACGCATATATGCAAGAATGGTTTATTTTCAATGCTATGATGGGTCCACATATGGCCGCCAATGTCCGTATTCCCACCCTTCACACGGGTGGGGTCGCAAGTTCAATCCTTGCCGCGCCCACCATAAATACCCTTGAAATATAGGGAATTTTTGGAACCCATTCTTCGGTCGCGATCCATTCCTGCGGAACATTGCAGGAAAATGCGGCTCGTTGCGACCTGGCTTCGTACAAATGTCGTACACCGTCAGTCCTCCTTTTTCAGTTTCAGTTTGGTTTTGCGTTCGGCTTTTCTCTGCCCTCGACGAAGCGCCCGATTGACCTTTTCCTCCGCGTCCTCGGCATGAGTGTACGCTTTTCGCATCAGGTTGATGTCCGCCCAACCGCCAAAGAAGGCAGCAGCATTTGCATCGATGCCCTGCCTGACATTCATCTCTTGACCAAAACCATGTCGACCGGCAGCGTGGAACGGGATGAACCTAATCCCGGCATCGGAACATGCCTTAGCCCAGAGTTTGCGCGGTCCCGAACGGCCTGCATAACCAAATAGACGAAGATTCTCAGGCGTCCGTTTCCAACCGCGAGGATGTTGCAGCGGCAAAGCGCACAATTCTTCCATCAACTCCGGCGGGATTTTTAGACTACGGGACGAATGGCCTTTTGCGCCTGGCATCGAGATTGTACCTTCGCCAACATTCACATCGCGTTGCGGGTGCATTTCCAGCGTCTGGGAAATTCTGCCTCCTGTCGCGAACATCATGAAAGCCAAGGTACCAATTTTTGGAGGAGCTTTTTCCCGGAACCGAAGTAGCCACTCCCAGTCCGCAGGTTGATACTTTGGTCTTCCCTGACTACCTCTCTTTTCGTCCTGAGCGGTTTTCTCAGCATTGTTGTATCCGCGAATTCGATAGGCTTTGCCATCTGAGTCATCGTAAAGATTATTCACCACCGCCCGGACAGGTGTGATGATTTGCCGCGTCCATGTGTCCGTCGACGCATCAGGATATATTTCGGGACCGAGTCCGCGGACCATCCGCGGCTTCAGGTTCTTTATTTGGATGGAACCGATTTTTTCGACAATCGGGATGAGGTATTTCGCATCCTTTGGCTTCGCAGCGTATTTTAAAACGGCCTCTGCAAAGGTCATCTCAGACGCCTTCGGACCAGCCTCGTCTTCCCCAGCAGTATCGCCATTCAGATGACGGTTCAGAACCCGCTTTTCTTCCGCGCGACACCACTCCCACGCGCCCGACTCTGTAGATGCTCTAGTGCTTTGCTGGTAGTATTTTGAGATCTTGGTCCCGGAGTATTCAATACAACCGTAGACCCCCACCACCATTTATTCCCACGTTTGCGGATTGTGAGCGGCATCGCATTTCACCTTCTGAAATTCGGTCCAATTGCTCGGGCGTGATGAGAATTGTTCGGCCCATCTTGTAGAAGGCGCCGATCGCTAGTGCTCTTTCCTTCAGCCAACGAGCCGATGTCTTGATTCCTCTCTGGGCAAGTTTCTCCACCCATTCTTCCACCGTGAGTGCGCGGCTCAGATTCGGGCAGGATTCAATCATTGCCCCCACCCCGACCATTCGCCTTGAAGATCGGTTCGACCATCTCGCGAGCAATGTATTCGTCGACGGCATTCACCGGGAGGAAGTACCTAGTGCCGATGCGAATGTGCCGCAGGTGCCGGTCGTCAATCAAATTGCGGATGCGCTTCTCTGCCCACCCAGTTCGTCGCGCCAGTTGCCGCGGACTGATTAGCTCAACACTATCAAGCGTAGACATTTGGGCCTCCTGCTGCACAACGTGGTAGGAATCGGAACACGAATCAGTAATTGGGCACAATTGTGCCTTTACGGGGAACATTTGTCCAGTTGATAAATGCAGCAGCCATCGGTGGTCGAATGTTAGAGACCCGGAAAAACCACGATCTTCCGCAAAGCAAGGTGGCGGCGCTGCTGCACATCTCCGACCGCGGATACAAAAACTATGAGAGTGGTAAACGCGAGATCCCGTTGTCGGTCGCTCTGGCTTTCTGCGAACGTTTCGACGTCTCGCTCTCATGGCTAGTCACTGGGAATGACTGCCTGCGCCCGGATGACGTTGGCGCCGCAATTGACGCTTTGGTTTCAGAGATTTTCGCCGAATCCTCGAGAAGAGGTCTGCAGCTGACGCCCACGCAAGCTGGCAAGATCGGCGCCTACATCTTCAAGACATGTCACACGAACCGGACCTCTCCCACCCAGGAAGTCGGGGCGGTGTTCGAGCTGATGGGAGAAGGCTGATGGCACGTCTGTCCGATCACGAAGAACTCGAGACGCAGCTTACTCGATTGGCGAATTTCCTTCGCGTCATGGCGATAGGCTTTTTGGGCATTGCGATTATCGCTGCTGTAGTCGATCGCAGTGTGCTTGGCAGCGGTCTTGGACTCTATCATCTCGTCCTGGGATGCTTGGCCGCTTCAGGAATAGCCTTGGGGTACGCAGGACACCGTGTCGCACGTATCCTCCTATTGGGTGATACGAAATCGATCCCAATCTCACTCAACCAGATCGATGATTGAGTTCAATCCGCAAATTCGCGGCTACTCGCATGAGCGTCGGACATCCCGCGAGAGATTTGAATGAACGCCACAGAAATCGCTGAAGCCATTGAAATACTGGCGGAGCAGCCGTTTGACCCGGCCGAATTCCCCTACGCCTTTCTGGAGGCGTTTGGGCGCAAGCCCACCGAGATCAAACGCCTGCGTTCTGGCAACACCAACAAGTCCGATCTGGGCGGCGTTCTTCAGCGCAACCATATCCACATCGCTGTCGCCGCGCCGGGCGAGGTCACGGACACCCTCACCGCCCTGCGCGACAGCGCCGCCACCGCGAAGGCCAAGGCCAAATTCATTCTCGCCACCGATGGCGATATGCTTGAGGCGCAGGATCTGGCGAGCGGGGACATCCTTTCCTGCCCCTATCCCGAATTTGCCGAGAAGTTCGGCTTCTTCCTGCCACTGGCAGGCATCACCACCATTCCCCAGCTGCGCGAAAGTTCGTTCGACATTCGCGCCACCCGCCTGTTCAACAAGCTCTATCTGGAGCTGCTGCAGGACAATCCCGATTGGGACACCGCCGCCCGCCGCGCGGACATGAACCATTTTCATAGCCCGACTGATATTCTGTTTTTATGCGGAGGATACCAGCATCTTCCACCCCAGCTATCCCTTCACCGGGACAGTCGAGAAGATGAGCGAGCGGGACAGTTCCAACACGCATGAGGTGATTGCCGAGCTGTTCCGCGCGATGAACACGCGCAAGGAAAGCCACGAGGCAGAAGGCATCAAGAGCTGGGCGCGGCCCTTCCCCTATGTGAATGGCGGGCTGTTTGGCGGGCCCGCGCTCAAGCAGCAAAGCGATAGCGCACAAACAATCGACGTGCCACGCTTCAACAAGTCGGCGCGCAATTACCTGATCCACATCGGCAATCTGAACTGGACGAAGATCAACCCCGACATTTTCGGCAGCATGATCCAGGCCGTGGCCGATGATGAGGAGCGCGGCGCGCTGGGCATGCATTACACCA
>JBKEEC010000018.1:0-18613 GCA_047975785.1 Sphingomonadaceae bacterium
CGCATTTTCCAGGCCGAAAAAGCCTATCAACTTTTTCTGGAAATGCTCTAGATTACCTTCTTATGACTGACCTGTTTGCCGATAACCTGCCTCCACCGGGAAGTGCGCCTGAGCAAACACGTGATGATGCTCCGCTGGCTGATCGCCTGCGTCCGCAATCACTTGACCAGATTATCGGGCAGGAACATCTGACCGGACCTGAAGGCGCCATTGGCCGCATGGTCGGTGCGGGGCGCCTGTCCAGTATGATCCTGTGGGGACCTCCCGGAACAGGAAAAACCAGCATAGCGCGGTTGCTGGCAGATAGTGTCAATATGCGCTTTGTGGCTATCAGCGCGGTATTTTCCGGTGTTGCCGATTTGAAAAAGGCTTTCGCCGAAGCAGACAAGGCCGCTGAAGCGGGGCAACGGACCCTGCTGTTTGTAGATGAAATCCACCGCTTCAACCGGGCACAACAGGATGGTTTTCTACCCTTTGTCGAGCGTGGAACCGTGACGCTTGTTGGAGCAACGACAGAAAATCCCAGTTTTGAGCTGAATGCCGCCCTGCTTAGCCGATCACAAGTGCTGATCCTGCACCGGCTAAATGCTCAGGCGCTTTCTGCCCTGCTGGACCGTGCAGAGGAGATGGAAGGCTCACTGCCTGTTACCGACGATGCGCGCGAAGCCCTGATAGCATCAGCAGATGGTGATGGCCGATTCCTGCTCAATCAGGCCGAAACGCTGTATCATGCACAAATTGCTGACCCCCTTGATCCGGCGGCACTGGGCGCGTTTCTCCAGCGCCGCGTTGCTGTGTATGATAAGGATCGCGAAGGGCATTACAACCTGATTTCCGCGCTTCACAAAAGCCTGCGCGGGTCAGACCCGCAAGCCGCGCTATATTATCTGGCGCGGATGCTGACAGCCGGGGAAGAGCCACTCTACGTTCTGCGGCGGCTTACGCGCTTTGCCAGTGAGGATATCGGCCTTGCTGACCCTCAGGCGCTGGTTCAGTGCCTCGCAGCAAAAGATGCCTATGATTTTCTCGGCAGCCCGGAAGGGGAACTCGCCATCGTTCAGGCCTGCCTCTATTGCGCCACTGCCCCCAAAAGCAATGCGGCCTACAGCGCCCAGAAAGCCGCCTGGAAAAGCGCAAAACAAACCGGAAGCCTGATGCCTCCTGCCAATATTCTCAATGCCCCCACGCAATTGATGAAAAATATCGGCTACGGAGCCGGTTATGCCTATGACCATGACACACAGGACGGGTTTTCCGGTGCGCATTACTGGCCCGAAGATATGGATGCACAGATATATTATCGCCCGGTTGAGCGCGGCTTTGAACGCGAAGTCATCCGGCGCATGGAATGGTGGAAGAAAAAGCGCATCGAAAGACAGCAGGACTGAATAATCATGTCCGTTCCTGGGCGCTTCCGTCACTTTCTCGCCATTGACTGGTCGGGTGCAGCCGGACAGCGGCAACACGGCATTGCTGCAGCCCTGTGCGATGCCAAAGGCGGGCCTCCCCGCCCTGTAATGCCCGGCCATGTATGGAGCAGGGAAGAGATCACCTCTTTTCTGGCCACCAGTCTGCCCCCGGATACGCTTGTCGGGCTGGATCTGGGAATATCCCTGCCCCTTGTGGATTGCGGTGCATTTTTTCCTGGATGGGCTGCCACACCACCCGATGCAAAGTCTCTATGGGCACTGGTGGAGGATCTTTGCCAGACAGATCCACATCTCACCTGCGCCAGTTTTATCGACCACCCGGTGCTATCACGCTATTTTCGCCGCCATGGCGGACGCGAGGGAGACCGTTTTCTGCTGCCCGAAGCGGATGACAGGCGAGGCCGTTTCCGGGTAACCGAGCATGTCCAGGCACAGCAGGGATGCAAGCCCACCAGCAATTTCAATCTGGTCGGCGCGGCACAGGTGGGCAAGTCCAGCCTTACCGGTATGCGTGTCCTGCACCGGCTGAACCGGGATATTCCCGTCTGGCCGATGGATAAAGTTCCCCCGACCGGCCCGGTCATTGTAGAAATCTATACCGGCCTTGCCGCAATAGAAGCAGGCCGAAGCGGCGCACGCACAAAAATGCGCGACTATACGAGTCTTAACGCTGCACTCTCGGCACTTGGCAGCCCGGAACTGCCACAATCCGGAGCAATCCATGACCATGCCAGTGATGCCTTGCTCGGCGCCGCATGGCTCAGAAATGTCGCTGACCAACCCTGTCGCTGGGCGCCGCGCAAACTGACAGAATCAATCGCAAAAACTGAAGGCTGGACCTTTGGCGCCGTGTGAGTGTTATAGCATTCCACCCGGCGTCAGCATCAGCGGTTTGAAGCGCTCAGGTCCCGCACGGGATGAACCAAAGCGCGATAAATCAGGTTCATCGCACTTTGGTATTACTTCAACATTTCGACCTGCTCGAAGTCCAGCTCGACCGGCGTTGCCCGTCCGAAGATGGAAACCGAAACCTTGACCTTCTGTTTGTCGAAATCCAGTTCTTCCACCACCCCGTTAAAGCTGGCAAACGGACCATCAAGCACCTTGACCTGATCGCCGATTTCGTAATCCACGTGGATTTCTCTTTTGGGTGCAGCCTTGGCTTCTTCCACCCCGCCAAAATACCGGGCGGCTTCTTTTTCCGAAATAGCCTGAGGCTTGTTATTGGTGCCAAGAAATCCTGTTACCTTGGGGGTGTTCTTGACCAGGTGATAGACATCATCGGTCATGTTCAGCTTGGCCAGAACATAGCCGGGCATGAATTTGCGCTCGACCTGAACTTTTTTCCCGCGTTTGATTTCGGTGACGGTTTCTGTCGGAACCTCCACCGATTCAACGGCTTCGGAAAGTCCCATTCTTTCCGCTTCGGCGATAATCGCATCGCGCACTTTGTTTTCAAAGCCGGAATAGGCGTGAATGATATACCAGCGGGCCATGTTCAAGAAAATCCTGTCGTCAGTTAAGTGGCAATCAGGCCAGTTGCAGAAGCTGGTTCATTACCCAGCTGAATGAGGTGTCAATACCGAGGAAAAAGACAGAGAGAATCACCATCATGATGAAGACGAATATCGCCGTCGTGACCGTTTCCTGACGGGTGGGCCACACCACCTTGCGGGCTTCCGCCTGAACCTGACGCACAAATTCGCCGGGGCTGACCTTTGCCATTATTCTGCCTTTTCCTGCCGGATGCCCGGCACGTTAAAATCTGTATGTCTCCGGCGATAGGTCTAGCGCCCCCCCGGCTGGATTATCGGGAAGGGCTGCACAGGCTCCTATGTCGGAAGACGCCGCCCATTTAGTCACCTCTTGCCGCAAAAGCAAGACAGGGCTTCGCTCTTGCAAATCTGTGTCCTATTCCGGCAGTTCAAAGCCTGCTCCCTCAGGCCAGTGCGCACAGGTCAGTCCCATGACCTTGAATAATTGCCCCATCTGGTCATCACTGGTCAGGCGATCTGATGCCTCCTGAATCTCCTGCCGGTATTGCGGGGCGCGTGCACACAGAGCTTCGGCTCGTGCCTCTATACCAAGCGCGCGCAACCACTGCCCTTGCGAAACAGTTCCCAGCCAACTGACATCCCGCGATTCTGCTATGCGGGCCAGTATTTCGAAATCAACCAGAGCGGTAAGGTCTGCTTCGCCCGGATATGCAAACGGGTCTACCTTTTCGTGAGCGCGCACTGCCTGCAAGGTGGAGCCAGATTTTTTGGCCGTATAGCCATAATCAATCAGCAATGCCGCTCCATCCTGCATGTCCAGTCGGCCACATAGTTCAAACATAAGGGCAGAGGCACCGGGGCAGGTTTCCAGAATAGTGCCCGGCGGGGCTTGCTTCCATTCTTCCGGAATAGCGGAATCCATCGGTTGCTGGCCAGCTACCGGAACAAAACGCCCTTCTTCCAGCCCGATCATGCGTTCACGCCAGCCCTGTTCTGTCGCAACCAACTGGCGCACAGGCAGGGCATCAAGAAATTCATTCGCGACCAGCAACAGCACCCCGTCATGCGGAACAGTAGACAGGTCATTATGCCAGAAAGCACCGGGCACAGTCGCAAGCTGGATTTCACGCAGGACACTGGAAGTCTCGACAAAATGCACAGCAGGGGTCAGCCCGTATTGCGCCGCACTGCGCAAGGCATCACGTGCCAGTGTGCCGCGACCAGGGCCAAGCTCGACATAATGCACCGGCTCCTGTCTGCCAGCACGAATCCATATATCTGCCAGCCAAAGCCCGATCAGTTCACCAAACATCTGGCTTATTTCCGGCGCGGTAACAAAATCTCCGGCGCCGCCCAGCGGGTCCCTGCCATTATAATAGCGGGCATTGCTTTCTCCCATATATTGGGAAAGCGAAACAGGGCCAGTGTTCCGGATCAGGCGCCGGAATATTCCGGCAATATCGTCTGCCTGTTCATTCACGTGCGAGGAAGCTCAGTTACCGCTCGCCTGAGGCTCACCGGTCGAGGCGGGTTTTGCCGCACCAGAAGCCAGAGGAGCAAGGCGCAAGGCCCGCACCACCAGCACCAGCCCGATTACAATCAGCGGGATAGTAAGCCATTGCCCCATGGAAAGGCCCGTGCGCAAGGCAAATTCTGCCAGCTGGGCATCCGGTTCACGGAAGAACTCGACAATAAAGCGCCCAAGGCCAATGCCAGCTGTAAATACCCCCACCAGCAGGCCCGGACGAAACCGTGCCCGTGTCCGCCAGAAGAGGTAGAGCATGACCACAACCAGCAATGCCCCTTCAAGCAGGGCTTCATAAAGCTGGCTGGGGTGGCGTGGCAAAGACCCTCCTCCGGGGAACACCATGGCCCAGGGAACATCGCTTACCCGTCCCCACAATTCACCATTGATGAAGTTGGCCAGACGGCCAAACAGCATCCCGAATGGCACATTCACCGCAATATAATCCGATACCCGCAGAAAAGGCAGCTTGTTACGCCAGCACACCCAGGCAATCGCTGCCAGCACACCGATAAGGCCACCATGAAAACTCATTCCGCCATCCCACAGGCGCAAAAGATCCCAACTGATGGATTCTTCAGGCGTGAAATGGGTAAACAGGCTCGGCTCTCCGGTATTGCCGCCGGTATAGAACAGCGCATAACCCAGCCTGCCACCCAGAATAATACCCAGGGTGCAATAGAAAAACAGATCATCCACATGGCGCTGGGCCATGGGTGCGCCGGGCGCCTTGATCATCCGCCCCAGATGCCAGTAGGACAGCAATATCCCGCCCAGATAGGCGAGCGAATAAAAGCGCAGTGTAAAAAATCCGAGATCAATTCCCGGAACGAGGCCAAGATCAGCCCAGTGAATCGGCTCGGATATGGCGGTCAGTAGTGACAGCAAGTTGCTAACCTCTTAGAAATGAAGCACTCAACCGGACTTCGGATGCCGCCTTTTGGCATAGGCGGCAAGTCTGCGAAACCCTGTGATTGAAACAAGCCACCCGTGCCGCAAGGAAAAGAGGGGCGTCAAGAGAGGAAACAAGACAATATGGCCACGGAACTGGACGTATCTCTAAACCGGATCATGGACGCTTTGAGCGCACCGGAACAGCCTTTCGCGACCGTAATGGTTGAAAGGCGCGGGCAGAACATGCCTGCTTTCAGACATGCACCGCCCAGTCTGGCGCATTTCTTTGCTCATTATTGCGCAGAACATCGGGACAAGCCCTTTCTGGTCGATGGAGATCTGCGTCTGAGCTTTGGGGATACCTGGCAGGCGGCACGCGCAGTTGCTGCCGGACTGATTACCCGTCACGGGGTTACGAGAGGGCAAAGGGTGGCGATTGCTGCACGCAACTCCGCCAACTGGCTGATTGCCTATATGGGCATAATCATGGCGGGCGGATGCGCTACCCTGCTCAACGGGTTCTGGCAAAGGGAGGAGCTGGCACTGGGCTTGCGACTGGTCGGCGCCTCGCTGGTGCTGGTGGATGAAACACGCCGCAAGCGTCTGGAAGGCGCAGATCATGACGCAAAAATAATCTCGTTCAGTCATGGATACGCACCCGAAACGGGCCTTGCTGAATTATGGGGCGAAGCAGACAGCGTAACACTGCCCGAACTCGGACCAGATGATCTGGCGACGATACTCTATACCTCCGGATCAACCGGCACTTCCAAAGGCGCCCTGTCGGACCATTTCGGCGTTCTGCAGGGCACGATCAGCTATGTGGCACAATCCGCCATGGCTTTTGCCTATCTGGACAGCAAGGGGCAGGCGCCGAATCTGCAACCCTGCACCCTGATTGCCATACCCCTGTTTCATGTAACCGGAGAGATCCCGGTTTTTCTCCAGAGCTTTGCCATAGGACGCAAGCTGGTGCTGATGCCAAGATGGGATGCACGCGAAGCCATGCGCCTGATGGAAGCTGAGAAAGTGACCTATTTTGTTGGTGTTCCCCTGATGAGCTATGAAATGGCGGCCCATCCGGACAGAGACAAATTCGATCTTGGTGCCTGTATCACATTTGCCGCAGGTGGAGCGCCCCGCCCGCCTGAGCATGTCGCAAGAATTTATGAAGCTTTTCCGCATGGATTTCCGATTCTGGGCTACGGCCTTACGGAAACCAACGCGGTGGGGAGTGGAAATCTCAATGAGAACTATATAGCCAAACCGGGAAGCACCGGCCCTGCCAGCAGACCGATTGTGGCTTTCGCTATTCTTGATGATGCCGGAAACCACTTGCCTCAAGGCACAACTGGCGAGGTTTCTATTCGCACCGCCGCCAATTTCCTCGGCTATTGGGGCGATGAGAAAGCGACAAAAGCCGCCTTTACTGCCGATGCATTTTTCCGCACCGGCGATCTGGGCTATCTGGATGAAGATGGTTATCTGTTCATTGTTGACCGCAAGAAAGACATCATTATCCGCGGCGGAGAAAATATATCCTGCATTGAGGTGGAAGACGCCATCTACAGTCATGACAATATCATGGAATGCACTGTCTTCGCAGTGGATGATGAACACTATGGAGAAGTGCCAGCAGCCGTATATGTTACCCGAGATGGAACCGGGCCAGAGCCGGAAGAATTGCGCGCTTATCTGGGCAAGCACCTTGCGGCCTTCAAGGTTCCGGTCCATCTCTGGCAGAGCAGGGCCGAACTTCTGCGGCTCGGAACACAGAAAATAGACAAACGCGCCGTGCGTGAACAATATTGCAAGACACAGGAAAACCGTTGAGC
Organism: Sphingomonadaceae bacterium; assembly: GCA_047975785.1. GTDB lineage: Bacteria > Pseudomonadota > Alphaproteobacteria > Sphingomonadales > Sphingomonadaceae > JACXVD01. Next base: position 7,181 of record JBKEEC010000018.1, read on the forward strand.
CAGATCCGCATTCCCCGACAGCGTGACATTATTGATCGCCGCGCACTGAACCAGTCCATCACCGATCTGGTTCAGGAAAAAGGTGACAAGGCTCGCCCCGAAATTGTTACGCTGCTCAGAGAGGCGCTGGATAATGGCCGGCAGGAAATCGCAAGGCGTCTGGAAGAAAAGCCATCAGCCGGGCATGAATGCACCGCAAGCCATGCTTTCCTGATCGATCAGCTTGTCCGTATCCTGTATGATCATATAGAGCGTGATGTTTATCGCGTGGCCAATCATACATCTGGCGAGCGGATCGCTGTTCTGGCCGTCGGTGGATATGGCCGCGCCGAAATGGCTCCTCACTCTGATGTCGATATCGCCTTTCTCACGCCCGACAAGCCGACCGCATGGTGCGAGCAGATGATTGAAGCCATGCTCTATTTCCTGTGGGATCTTGGCCTGAAAGTCGGCCATTCCAGTCGCTCGCTCGATGAAATGATCCGCATGACACGCAGCGACCTTACTATCCGCACCGCCATGCTGGAAAGCCGCTTTGTCTGGGGGGATCAGCATGTCTATCAGGAGGCCGGACGACGCTTCTGGGCCGAAGTCGCATCAGGCACAGAACGCCAGTTTCTGAATGAGAAGCTGGAAGAGCGAAATGATCGCCATAAACGTATGGGGGACAGCCGCTATGTGGTGGAACCCAATGTCAAGGATGGCAAAGGCGGTTTGCGTGATCTGCAAACGCTCTACTGGATCGGAAAATACAGCAACAAGGTGCGCAGTGCCTCTGAACTGGTCGATACTGGCCTGTTTTCTCCGGCAGAATATCGCTCTTTCCGGCGAGCAGAGCGATTTATGCTTGCCGTGCGCTGCCATTTGCACATCATCACCAACCGGGCGGAAGACCGGCTGACATTTGACCTGCAACGGCAGGTTGCGGCGCGCATGAACTTTGCCGATCGCCCCGGCCAGAGCGCGGTTGAACGGTTCATGCAGTTCTATTTTCTGCAAGCCAAACGCGTAGGCAGCCTTACCGGCGTGTTTCTCGCCCATCTTGATGAGCAATTCGACAGAAAGCGCATACGACGCGGCTTGCTCGCCAGCTTCAAAACCCGGCGCAGGGTTCTCAATGGCTATTTCGTCTTTGGTGGCCGGATTCAGGCACCCTCGGATGACTGGTTCCAGAAAGATCCGGTAAGACTGATCGAGATTTTCCGGCTTGCCGAACAACACCAGCTTGAAGTTCACCCCGGAACCATGCGGCAGGCCGACAGGGATTCAGGGCTGATCAATGCCCAGGTGCGCGATGACCCGCGTGCCAATGCCCTGTTTCTGGCACTGCTGACAGGTCGTAATGATCCCGAAGCCGTCTTGCGATGGATGAATGAAGCGGGTGTTTTTGGTCGCTTCGTGCCCGATTTTGGCCGCGTCAATGCCCAGATGCAATTTGATATGTATCACCATTACACGGTAGATGAACATACGATTCGGGCGATAGGGCTGGTCAGCCGGATCGAAAAAGGCGAACTGGTAGAAGACCACCCCCGTTCAACAGAACTGATCCACAAATTGCGTTCCCGCAAGGTGCTTTATGTCGCGGTCCTGCTCCACGATATTGCCAAGGGACGTGGCGGCGACCACTCCATTCTGGGGGCAGAAGTTGCATTGGAGCTTTGCCCCCGCTTCGGGCTGGATGAAGATGAAACCGAACTGGTGAGCTGGCTGGTGCGCAACCATCTGCTCATGAGTGCGACCGCATTCAAGCGCGATCTGACCGACCCCAAAACCATCGAGGATTATGTGGCTCAGGTGCAAAATGTTGAACGCTTGCGCCAGCTTCTGATTCTTACCGCTGTGGACATTCGCGCTGTTGGCCCCGGAACCTGGAACAGTTGGAAAAGGCAGCTTCTGGGCGATCTGTTTGACCATTCCGAAGAGCGTCTGCGCCTTGGCTATACCTCCCATGCCCGTGAAGAACGCATTACTGCCAAAAAAGTCGCGGTGCGTGAGCTACTGGGCAGTGACGCCGCTATTCTTGATAACAAGGATGACCGGATGGGCGCCGCCTACTGGATTGCCGAACCGGAAGACATTATCGCACTCAATCTTCGGCAACTGGACGCTGCCAAAAGAGAGAAAATCCAGCTATCCGTGCGATGCGAATATTATGAAGCGCGCGGCGCAACTCTGGTAAGCGTTGTTGCAACCGACCATCCCGGACTGTTCTACCGGATCGCAGGCGGGATTCATCTGGCCGGGGCGAATATTATTGATGCCCGCATTCACACCACACGCGGAAATATCGCGATTGATAACTTTCTTGTGCAAGACCCGCTGGGCCAGCCATTTCAGGAACCGGCCCAACTGGAGCGGATTGAAAAATCCATCCATGACGCACTGACCGGCCAGATCGAGCTTGTTCCACAACTTGCCAGACGGCCTTTGCCGCACAGCCGGGCAAGCACATTTGATGTGCGTCCCCGGGTCGTGTTTGACAATGAGGCATCCAACCGTTTCACGGTCATAGAAGTGAGCGCGCGCGACAGGGCCGCATTGCTGAACCGGCTTGCTCGCACCTTGTTTGAATACAAGCTGATCGTAAATTCCGCGCATATCACCAATTACGGAGAGCAGGCGACCGATACATTTTACGTGACCGATCTGCTGGGAACGAAAATCACCTCGAAAGATCGCATGAAAGCTATCGAAACGGCCTTGCTTGAGGCGGCAAGCGATAAGCGTCAGCGCGAAGTGGAAGCCGCCTGAATAGAGTGTGATGGCAATAAATAGGCATCTGTTTTTCGCGAAAAGCCCTGGTGGAAGCGTCCGGACACGCCCATTGATCAGGAATATTTGTTCTGCTTGCGTTTGCCAAAACGCATATCGCCTTCCAGCTTTGCCCTGAGCTGGGCGTAAAAGGCTTCAAGAAAGGCGCGTTCATCCCCTGCACCGGGATTCCAGCCGATTTTTTCACAAATAGCCTGATGCACGGCCTCAATCGATGATTCGCGATTATCTCGCAGCACTTTTTCCAGCGTTTGCAGTTCATATTCGCCGTAAACAGATAATTCCTCATCGCTGAACCGGTATTCAACATTGGCCAGCGCACTGCTCTTGCCCTCAGTTGCTTCTGCCGTAGCCAGCGTTTCCTGCAACTTGGCTTTGGGTGCGTCCACCACCCATGTTCCTGCGATCAGATCTCCGGCCCGCAAGCAATCCTTGTTGAAAAAGGGGAAAAACAGAAACACCAATAGCCACAGTAAAGCAGCAATTCCTGCCGCGCCTGTCTGGCCGGTAGGTGCAACCTGAAAGAAAGTAATCGGCAAAAATAGCTCAATATCGCGCAGCAAATTGCGGGCAAGCACGGCAGAAGGAGTCAATCGTCCGCCATCACGCGCGGCAACCCGTATCCCTGCTGCCCGTTTTCCCGGCGTAGCCCCGCGCGGACCAAGCTCAAAAAACATGAAATAACCATACCGGGCCATGAACAGGAAAACGAAAAAGATCACCGCCAGCATTTCCAGCGGGCCTTTGGCCTGCTCCCATTCTGTGCCTGATACCAGACCCGCTGCAGTCCATATGATCAGCAGAATGAAGATGATAATGCTCAGATAAAGGATCACGAAATCCATCATGATCGCACCGAAACGCGATGACCGGCTGGCAACAGTAAATGGCAGGGGTATTCCCTCAGGCGTAATCACCTCACGGCGTCGTTTGGCCAATCTGTCCTGCCAGGGTGAGGCTACGCTGTTCATATTGCCGCTTCCTGCCCCTTGCGATGAAAAGCAAAGAAATACAGCAGCCAGAAAGTCAGCATTGTTCCGCCAATGGCCAGCCTTGCACCCGTATCGGTAACCAGCTGACGGGCAAAAGATTCGAGAAATGCAGCAACGATCAGCATCATCACCACACCTGCCATGACCTGGGCAGAGCGCCGTCCGGCATCAGCCGCTGCGCTGACAATGGAGCGATTGCCAGGAAACGCCATCGAACGGCCAATATGTAGCCCGGCGGCACCGGCAAGCAGTATAGCGAAAATTTCTGTGGTACCATGGACGCTGATCCATGCGGCGAACTCCAGCCCCAGCCCCTGCGAATGGAACAGCCACATCATCGCGCCTAGCACGGCCATATTATGCACCAGCAGCATCAGGGACGGAATGCCAAAGGCAAAGCCAAGGGCAAAAGCCAGAATCGAGACGCCGGCATTATTGCTGAATAGATAGGCCGCAAAGGCAGACAAACCATCGGAACTGCCATCATGGCTTAGCGTTTCCAGCAATTGTTCCCGTGAAGCGCCTGGCACGCGGCTTTCTCCAAAACCGCCCGGAACCAGAGAGTAATACCACTCCCTATCCTGATCGACCAGTAACCAGCCAACAATTGTGCCTGCTACCATGACAAACAGGGCGATACAGATATCCAGCCAGATTGCACGAACCGACTGGCTCAATCCGCCACCGATAAAACGTCGTAGCCAGGCGAAAAAACCCATTCTTGGGCCATAGACCTGAAACCACGCCCGCTGGACCAGAGCTTCGAGATAATGCAAGGTGGCGGCATCAAGCGATGTTTCACGCGCCACGGCAAGACTGGATGCTGCTGTCCGGTAAAGGGCAGGAAGAGCGAGCACGTCTTCATCCGACAGGCCACGCAAACGGCCCGCCTCCATCCGTTTCAGAATAGCCTCAAGCCGACGCCAGTCTTCTTCACGTTCCAGACGAAAACGGTCTGATCGCAGAACAGCGGCTTCAATATCTGCCGGCGGGGCAATTTCCTGTTTGCCGAACAGAGTGCTGAGGGTTGGTGCCTTCATCCTATCGTTCCTGCCCGCTTGATCCTGAGATACTGGTCAATCAACCGATAGCCGATACGGCTCCACGGTGCCTCGATCACATCAACGCCCATTTGCCGCAGCCGCTGCAAGACAATGGCCCGCTGATGCTCCAGACTCTCTGCCGTGACGGCCCTTGCCATATTATCGAGCGAATCCGGGTCAGCCTGCACCAGTTCATGCAATTCGGAATCCTCGATAGTGACAAAAATCACCACATGACGTTCCAGCAAACGGCCAACGCTTTCCAGCATCATTTCTGCTGCTGTCGGATCGGTGAAATCCGAAAAGAGAATGACAAGGCTGCGCCGCTGCAATCGCGAAGTCAAAGTCGCCAGTGCAAGAGTGAAATTCGGCTCTTCTGCATGATAATCGAGGCTGGCTGCCGCGCGCTGCAAACGGTGAAACGCACTGGCATCGCTGATAAAGGGCGTCGCCAGTTCCGGTTTTTGCGCAAACCCAAACAGAGCCACCCGATCCCCGCCTTTCAACGCCACATAGGAGGCCGTCAGCGCCGCCGTGACCGCACGATCGATACGCGGCAAACCATCAACCGGCTCGCACATGGCCTGTCCGCAATCAAAGGCAAACACGATCTGGTTATTGCGCTCGCTTTCATTTTCGCGGGCATAAAGACGCGTATGGCGCGCACTGGCTTTCCAGTCGATACGGCGCCGGTCCATCCCCGGTTCAAATTCGCTCAAAGCCTCGAACTGTGTGCCCTCACCCCGGATACGCCGGGCGATAAGACCAAACTGCGCATCACGTAAAAAGGTCTGTAATTCCGGGCTGCGCACAGGTGAGAGGTCTGGCCAGATTCGTATAGTCCTGCCTTCCAGCTCATAATCAACCTGCCGCGCCCCAAGACCCAGAGGCCCGGTCCAGTGGAACCAGAGGCGATCTATGCCGGCTGTTCCGCGTCTATCCGGCACGAGTGGCACATTGGCCGACCAGATATCTTCGGAACCTTCGGACAAGAGCGGCATTTCCACTCGTCCATCAGGCGTCAGACGCGGATCACACTGGAAGGTCGCACGGGGCAATCTCCTGCCTGTGCGGGCTGTGATTTCTGCCATTACAGACACATTCAGCGTCCGGCCAACCTCGGCATCCGGTGGAATATTGATACGCCAGTCCGCAAGTTTTCCTGCAACCAGTGCATCCAGCACAACCAGCACCAGCAAGCCTACCCCCAATGCAGGCGCCATAACCCATGCTCCCGGAGCAGCGGCAGCGATCACAACCGCCACCGGTGCAGCCAGCGCCATCAACCATGCCGCACGTGCCGTAGGGACAATGGGAAATTTCATCAGGCCGGGTCCGTCTCGCCTATCGCGGTGCTTCGGTTGTTTCTACCAGTTCAGAGACAAGATTTTCCATCTCGCGCCCTTCAATTTCTGCCGCCGGGCTAAGTACAAGCCTGTGGCGCAGGACCGAAACCGCCAGAGCCTTGACATCATCAGGGATAACATAGGCCCGACCATCAAGAGCGGCACGAGCACGCGCGGCCCCTGCCAGCAGCACGGCAGCACGCGGGCTGGCCCCCGTTGACAGCTCGGCATTTTCGCGTGTCGCCCGCACCAGTCGCACCACATAGGCGATGATTTCCGGCGCGACCGTGACATGATCCATCGCAGCACTGGCTCTGGCAAGCATGGCTGGGTCCGTCACTGCCTCAATCCCGAATTCGGCGGGTTTGGGTGATCCGTGACGATTGCTGAAACGCTCGACAATGCGCGTTTCTTCAGTCTCGTCGGGATAGGGAACAAGAAGTTTGAACAGGAAACGGTCAAGCTGGGCTTCCGGAAGCGGGTAAACCCCCTGATTTTCAATAGGATTCTGCGTTGCAACCACCATAAAACGGTCTGACAGGGGGTGTGTTTCCCCGTCCAGGGTCACGCGCCTTTCCTGCATGGCCTCCAGCAGAGCGGCCTGCGTCTTGGGCGGGGTGCGGTTGATTTCATCGCCCAGCAGCAGATCGCAGAAAATCGGCCCGCGGGTCAGCGTGAACTGGCTGGTCTGGAAGTTGAACAGGTTGGAGCCCAGAATATCTCCCGGCAGCAGGTCCGGCGTGAACTGGATGCGACCAAAATCAAGACCGAGCGATGTAGCAAAACATTGCGCCAGAAAAGTTTTTGCCGTGCCCGGAGGGCCTTCCAGCAGCACATGCCCCCCGCTCAGCAGCGCAACCAGCAAATGCTCTACCGTCTCTTCCTGACCGACCACAGCCTTGCCAATTTCAGCGCGGATCGCCGAGGCAAGAGTGCGGACTTCTTCAAGACTCATGGTCATCGGGCAATTGTCCTTTCAAGATCTTTCAGCGCCATTGCCGCGCGCAAAATATCTCGCGGACCATGGGCATTTTTCAGCGTAGCTGCACGTTGGGTAAAGTAGGGGCCATCAACCCCGCGACGGGCAAGCGCCTCGTCAATCTGGCTATCCTCAGGGTGATGCAGGGCAAGAGACGTCACCACCCGCCCCCGGACCAGAGCGACATAAGGCTCTGTCAGCAGATGGAACCGGCGTGTCCGCAGGATGAAAGCCGCACTATTGGCAACCAGCCGCCCTTTGCCAAAGGCGATGGCGCGTGCCTCGGCCAGCGGGGGGCCAAAGCGGAAGAATGCCCGCCAGCCAATCATGATCATGGCAAGAATCAGACACAGGGTTGCGGCAATGAAGGGCGGCGTAAAAGCCAGGGTCAGCAGATTTTGCGTCAGTCCCAGACCATTCATTGTCACATCAAAGACAATCGGCAGGTCCTCGTCACTTGCCTCGTCATAGGCCAGCGCATCAATCATCGCGACAGCCACCTGAGCACGCGAGCGATCTGCCATACCGAAATTGTTCATCAGATCCGGTTCGGCAACGAACACCACAGCCGACATATATTGATCGACATAATTGCCATGCTGGTCATAGCCATCTTCATCAACAACCAGATGGTCTGAGTCCTTGTCAGCAAAAGCAGCGAGTTCCGGATAATGGCCGCCATCATCCAGATAGCCGGCCAGCATGTGACCGCTGGAATCGGTAACCAGGGAGGCATAAGATCGCGACGTCATGGACTGAACCTGTTTCGGATCAGGCAAGGCCCCGCTATACCCCAGCCCTGCCCATGCCGGACCGGACTTTTCAAGCGCAGATATTGCGGCCTCGCCATTCAGCGAATCAGGCAATTCCTCAAACCAGTCAGGCGAACTGGTATCGGCAAGAACAACCCAGCCATCTTCATGATCTATCGCAAGCTCCATGGATTCAGGTATGTTGTAGCTATACCACTTGGGCAGTATAACAAGGGTCGGCCCGATATAGCGGCGCTGCCGGATAAGATCGGATATTTCATCCGCATTACCCCACATTTCAGGCGTAATAATCAGCAGGTTCCGTTTTTCCATCGCGCCGGGATTACGGGAAACCGTCACATCCCTTCCGTCACGCTCCAGCAAACTGGCAAGTGCCGCATAGCCGATCAGCCCTTTCGAGGCTGCGTGCGCTCCACCATCATTCGTGGTTCCACCCGTATTGCCCGACCCGATAAAATACAGGGTTGCAAAAAAGGCCAGTGCCCCGAAAACAAGCAGGGCCAGCACCACTTTCGGATTAAATGGCTGGCGTGCAGGTGCTGCAATATTGGCAGAAACAGAATCGAGGGCAGAGGCCGGGGCCGAAGATGCAGGAGAAACCGCCATATTCATGCGCTCGCCCCTGCATGGGGAATCCGCTCCAGCGCAAAATCTGCATAGGCAGTGCGTGCCGCATCCCAGTCATCCTTGCCCAGCGAGCGCAAGGCGAACAGGCTTCTTTCGACACGCGCGGCAATAATGCCAAACGTATCACGCGCCCTGTCAGGCAGGGCAGGCAAAGCCGCCAGTTCGCGGGCCGTGCTGGATGGCTCCACCCAGTCCGGGCGGGCGCTGGCTATCTGCTGCACACTACGTTGCAACAGCAAATGGGTGGCTTCATCATACTGCCCCTGAGCCGCCAGCCGGTCAGCATCTTCAAGCAGCGCCAGTGCCTCTTCCCGCTGTGGCACCCAGCCTGCATCATCTGAGTCAATTTTCTTGCGTCCGGGGCCACGCTCCAGCAATGGCCGCAACAAAAAGAAAAGCGCCACAATCACAATGAGAGCGAGGAGACCATACAGCACCCATTCGAGAATGGGCCAGGATACGCCCAGAAACTCGCCAAGGGGAGCAAGGCGCTCGGCCAGCCATTCGCTAAATTCTTCCAGCCATCCGGGGGGCTGGGATTCCGGTATTTCCGGCATGGAAATGGGGGTGTACTGGATACTGTCATCGCCGCGCACAGCTTCCCAGCTTCCTGCATCAAAGGCTGAATTGTCTGAAGCTACCGTTGTCACGCGATGCGTCGTGGCATGAGCGCAGGTTACGCGCAAGCACCTAAGCCATTTTTTTCTGACTTATCCGCGCCCTGCCCAGCTTCCGGTCCGGCTGCCAGAGGGTCTACCCCCGTTTGCGAGCCAGAGGGTAAGTACCTAGCATACGCAATTCCTTGCAATGAAAGGCCAGCTCTTCAAACGCCCTCTTCACTGCCGGGTCTTCCGGTGACCCGACAATATCGGCAAAAAATGTGGTGGCCGCAAAGCTGGCGCCTTTCTGATAGCTTTCCAGCTTGGTCATATTGACGCCATTGGTCGCAAACCCGCCCATGGCCTTATACAGGGCAGCAGGGATATTTTTGACCTCAAAGACAAATGTGGTCATGGCCTCCTGATCGCCCAGACGCGCAGGTTCCAGTGGATCGCGTGCCAGCACTACAAAGCGCGTAGTGTTGTCTGCTGCATCCTCAACCCGGTTTTCTATAATTTCCAGACCATAAAGATCTGCCGCCAGAGCTGGCGCAATCGCGGCCAGATCGGGCGCGGCCAGCTCAGCTATATAGGCCGCAGCGCCAGCAGTATCGGCATAGCTCATCGGCACTATTGCCCGTTCACGCAAGAAACTGCGCGACTGGCCAAGCGCCTGAGGGTGGCTGTAGGCGGCCTTGAAATGGCGCTTGCCGTCTGATTTTGCCCGCACCGCCATCAGGGCATGGTGGATAGGCATGAAATGCTCCCCCACAATCGACAGCCCGCTTTCTGGCAGCAGGAAGTGAATATCGGCCACACGTCCATGCTGACTATTCTCTATCGGAATAATGGCGCACCCGGCCGCGCCCGTTTTTACCGCATCCAGCGCATCCTCAAAACTGAAACATGGCAGGGGCAGGCAATCGGGCGCATATTCCTGCGCTGCCCTGTGCGAATTGGCACCCGGGGCACCCTGAAAGGCAATGGAGCGGTCCGGGTCGGCCGCAGCACTGGTGCGCATCTGGTCAACAAGGGTGAGAGCAGGGGCGGGAAAACTGTCCATATTGGCGCGCCTAGCCTTGCCTTTTGTCTGCTGCAAGTCACACTTGCATTGCATTGAGGTCTTGCGCCTTTCGATTCTGCTGACTAGAGCGACCTCAAACCATAACATTGCACTTCTTGCGGATCATCGAACCATGGACGATCAAACAAATACAACAGCCGGCTGGGTCTTGTTTTCCGGAATCGTGGCTTTGGGCTTCTACACGCTCAGTTCACACTACTTTCAGGCTGACAAGCCTCATGCCCCGCATGAAGGTGGCTTTCCCGTAGAGGCAGAAGAAGGTGGCGGCGGAGATAGCGGCCCCTCTCTTAACACTCTGCTGGCAGAAGGTGACGCTGCAAAGGGTGAAAAAGTATTCGCCAAATGCACCGCATGTCACACAATCAATCAGGGTGGTGCCAATGGCATCGGGCCGAATCTCTTCGGCGTCCCTGGTGAGGCAATCGGCACGGGCCATGGTGGTTTTGCATTTTCCAGTGCGCTATCCGGCCATGGCGGGACATGGACTTTTGAGAATCTTGATGAATGGCTCAAAAGCCCCAAAGGCTTCGCGCCGGGAACAAATATGAGCTTTGCCGGCCTGTCCAAGGCGGAAGATCGCGCCAATCTGATGCTGTATCTTAACAGTCAGGGAGGCAAGCTGCCTATTCCGGCTGCTGATGCACCCGCCGCAGAAGAAGGCGCAGAGGCTGCCGAAGGGGCCGAAGGAGCAGCAGAAACAGAGGCGGCAACGGAAGCCGGAGCTGACTCCACCGCAGCAGATGCCGCAGGCGATACAGCTGCAGCAGACCCTAAACCGGCAGAATAATTTACACGCGGACTTAATGAAGCTGGCCTTGGGCCCAGGCTCAATCCCGTTAATGCTACGCATACGGGATTGGCTCTGCCCGGACATCCGCTCAGGCACCGCGCAGGATTGCTCCACATCCTGATGAATCAAACCTCATCGGGATGAGGATGAGGCCTGACACAGCGGCCAGCGCCTGCAAAGACCAGATACAGGAACACGATGCAGTATAATATCGCTGCATCACCGCCATTGTTCACAGGCCAGAATGATTGCGATGCGTGGCCGATAAAATAAGCCGCAGCCATTGTGCCGGATGCTACAAACGCAGCCGGACGGGTAAACTGGCCCAGAGTAATCAAGGCTCCGCATACCAGTTCAACAATGCCTGCCCAGGCTGCCGGACCACCGAAATCCCAGCCTGAACCTGCCCGTTCACCTGCAGGGAA
>JBKEEC010000282.1:0-2647 GCA_047975785.1 Sphingomonadaceae bacterium
CACCTACAGATTCGGTGTCAGTGGCTGGCGCTACATGATCACAATGAGCAACAGCGTGCCGCGGCATTGATTCAGCGTGTGCAGCAGGGTCAATCTGTCGCTCTGATATCGGATGCCGGTACACCGTTGATCAGCGATCCTGGCTACCACCTTGTCAGCCAGTGTCGGGCCGCTGGTGTGCCAGTCGTGCCACTTCCGGGACCCTGCGCCGCAATTACGGCTTTGAGTGCCTCCGGGCTACCGACAGATCGCTTCGCGTTCGAGGGGTTCTTGCCTGCCAAGGAGAAGGCGCGAGATGATCGTCTTAGCGCATTGGCTGATGACCCTCGTACGCTGGTGTTTTATGAATCACCTCGTCGATTGCTGGATACGGTACAGGCGATTGCCCGGCTGTATGGTGATCGATACCTGGTCGTGGCGCGTGAATTAACTAAAACCTTCGAGAGCTTTCATGGCTTACCGGCCACTGAAATGCATGCCTGGTTATCTCAGGACGAGAATCGACGGCGGGGTGAGATCGTGCTGATGGTGGCAGGGCACAAGCCAGATGCCGAGGCGTTACCGTCTGCGGCGTTGCGGACATTATAGTTGCTGCTGGCGGAATTGCCGCTGAGAAATGCAGCGGCACTCAGTGCCGAGATCCATGGGGTCAAGAAGAACGCGCTATACAAATGGGCCTTGGAGCACCCTTCTGTTTGCTCCGCTGACGCCGAGCCCCTATAATCCGCGCCGGAGTGAGTCGGGCAGTCGCTGCTGCATCGTTGTATCTTCGGATAGACGGATGTAGGGGAGGAAAGTCCGGGCTCCATAGGGCAGGGTGCCAGGTAACGCCTGGGGGGTGTGAACCCACGACCAGTGCAACAGAGAGCAAACCGCCGATGGCCCTTCGGGGATCAGGTAAGGGTGAAAGGGTGCGGTAAGAGCGCACCGCGCGACTGGTAACAGTTCGTGGCACGGTAAACTCCACCCGGAGCAAGACCAAATAGGCCCCCACAGGCGTGGCCCGCGCTGGGGGCGGGTAGGTTGCTTGAGCCAGTGAGCGATTGCTGGCCTAGAGGAATGACTGCTACCGCGCAAGCGGCACAGAACCCGGCTTACAGACTCACTCCCTTTATTATCCAGGCCTGCTATCGACGCTTCGATAACGGGCCTTTTCTTTTTTCGCCGTGCCGAAATTACGGCTTCGAAATGCCCGATTAAAAAAGAGTGATGCGCCTCGCAAATTGCTGGTTTCTTTTATCTCGGTCATTTACCTGAAAAATAAACGGCTTTTTCGAAATTTACAGCGCGAGGCCTTGAAAATAGCGGCTTGGTGCATTCTGGCTCCCTTGCAAACGATCAGGTGCGTCCTTACACTCTGCGGTGGGAAAAAGTGGTTAATAGTGGAAAAAAATAGAGCTACTGGACGGACGGCAGATGTTACGAGGCGCGCACGCCATCTCGCTTGATAGCAAAGGGCGACTGGCGATTCCAACTCGCTATCGTGAATGGCTTCGCGAGACATGCGACGGCCAGCTGATCTGCACCATCGATATCAACCACCCCTGCCTGTTGCTGTTTCCGCTTGCTGAATGGGAAGAGATCGAGCAGCGCCTTCGCCAACTCTCGAGCCTTAACCCGCACGAGCGTCGTCTGCAGCGCTTGTTACTGGGCTATGCCAGTGAATGTGAGCTGGATGGACATGGCCGGTTACTGTTACCCGCTCCGTTGCGTGAACATGCCGGTCTTGAGAAGGAGGCCATGCTGGTCGGGCAGTTGAATAAATTTGAAATCTGGAGTCAGCCACAGTGGCGGCTGCAGATTGAAACGGATTTGGCGACATTACCGCAGATGGACTGGAGTCAGTCCGATAACTTACGGGATTTTTCACTTTAATCATGCAACCGACTTTCAGTCATGTGACCGTCATGCTGCAAGAGGCCGTCGAGGCCCTTGCCATTCGCCCAGATGGTATCTATGTCGATGGCACTTTTGGCCGTGGCGGTCATTCACGGCTGATTCTGTCGCAGCTGAATGACGACGGGCGTTTGATTGCCATTGACCGCGATCCGTTGGCTATCGCCGAGGCGAAAACCATCGATGACCCGCGATTCGAGATGGTCGCCGGCCCATTTTCTGGCTTGCAAGACTATCTAACGCAGCGCGGCTTGCAGGGCAAGGTGGATGGGCTGTTGCTGGATCTGGGGGTCTCGTCCCCACAACTAGATGATGCCGAGCGCGGTTTTAGCTTCCAGAAGGATGGTCCGCTGGACATGCGTATGGATCCAACCCAAGGCATCAGTGCGGCTGAGTGGCTGGCTAACGCCGAGGCTGATGATATCGCCTGGGTGCTCAAGGAGTTTGGTGAAGAACGTTTTGCACGCAAGATTGCGCGCGCCATTGTGCATGATCGTGTGACCACACCGTTTACCCGTACCCGCCAATTGGCCGAACTGATCGCTCGACTGATTCCGAATAAGGAAAAGAACAAGCACCCTGCGACGCGCACGTTTCAGGGTATCCGCATCTATATCAATTCCGAGCTGGAAGAGGTCGAGCGAGCGCTACAGGGCTCGCTCAAGGTATTGGCTCCAGAAGGACGGCTGGCAGTCATCAGTTTCCACTCGCTGGAAGATCGGTTGGTCAAACAGTTCATTCGCAAACAGGA
>JBKEEC010000283.1:0-8432 GCA_047975785.1 Sphingomonadaceae bacterium
CTGCCGATACAGAAGAAGAATATGATGCAGACAGTTTTTCAATTTCGCGTGTCGGCAAGGCTGCAGTGCGATCTGCCGTTCTGGCTGTCTGAACCGGCTTGAGCGCAGCGCCCGGGGTAATTTTGCGCAATAGTGCCAGCCGGTATCTGAAGTCTGTCAGCTGGCTTCCCGCAAGCAGGGCACGGGTAACATAGTGCACAGAAAGCGGATCAATTGGCTGGCCATTGCGATACATTTCATAATGCAGATGCGGGCCGGTTGAAAGGCCGGTTGACCCGACATAACCAATGACCTGACCACGCTGCACGCTCTGTCCGGCGCGCACGGCCATGCGGCTCATATGGCAATAGCGGGTTGAAAGACCCTGTGCATGATTGAGGCGCACAGCAATACCGCAACCACCAGCCCGCCCGGCACTTGCAACCTGACCATCGGTAACTGCATAAATCGGAGTGCCCTGTCCTGCCCGGTAATCGACTCCGCGATGCATCCGCTTGTAACCGAGTATCGGATGGCGGCGCATACCATAGCGCGAACCAATCTGGCCATTAACAGGCGCGAGCAACCCGCTGCGCTGTTCGCCTACGCCTGACGCTTCGAAGAACTGGCCATCCTTGCCCCAGCGCATCAACTCCACTTTGGGTTTTCCATCCCGTTCCAGCCCGGCAAAAAGCAGCTTTCCGGCTTCAAACTCGCCGGTTACGGCGCGGCGATAATCGAGGATGATATCAAATCTATCCCCCTCTCTCACCGCATTGTCGATATCCATCTGCGTGCCCATGGTTGCCAGATATTGCTGGACCGCGCTGGCAGGAGCACCGGCAGCGCGGGCCGAACGATACAGGCTGGAGCCAACGATGCCGCGAATACGCAGCGGCGTTGTATCAACTGCAATAGCCCTGCGCTGGAGAACCAGCCCGCCATTGATACGCTGAACTTTCAGGTCCAGATCAAACCGTGCACGGAAGGAAAGGGTCTCCAGCTCTCGTGCCTGACCGGCAGCCGGGCGCCGCCCCAATGTAATATCCATTTGCGTGCCCGGCCGGATATCTGACAGCGGCACAATTTGTGCGACCATATTCTCCACGCGCGTCGCATCCGCATTCCCCACGCCAGCGCGTTGCAACATACGCGAGAAACTATCCCCCTGGGCAAGCGTAGCCAGCATATCCACGCTTGGTCTTTCAGGGGCGGAAGCAAGTGGCTGCACCGCCTGGGTTGCGGCCATATGCCGCCCGCTATCACCGCCAAGCGCAAGCGGCATGATCATCTGGCTACGATATTCATCACGTGACCGGGCATCCATATGCATGGAAGGGCCAGCATGGACGGTGCCGAAATCCGGCCAGAATGACAGGGCAAGCAGGGTCAGGCCGATCAGGGTGGCAAATCCGCGAAACCAGCGCTTACTGCCGATCTCACAGGCGAGATCCGGAGCAATATCAAGCGCGGCCAGCCATTGTTCAGCCTTGATTGTTACGTTTTCAAGGCGGTCACGCCAATGTTGTGGCCGGCGCAGGCGGAAGGACTGGGCAAATGATTCGGTTCCTGAAACAGTGGAATATCCCGACGCAGGCGACTGCATGATTGCGGCAGGAAACCCGGCATAGCCAAGCGTTTCGGCAGACTGCTGGGCGCGCGGGTTGAACACCAGATATTCCTTTCAGCGCGCCATGCAAACAGGCGCCGGACGTCACACCGGCAACCCGGCATTCGATCGTCGTTCTGCCTGATTAAAGTTAATTCCTGTTTAAGGAGCAGCGCATTGATAATTCTGTATCTGCCTGTCAGGCCCTGGGCTGTCAGCCAGGGCGTGGCATTTGCTGGCTGGCGCAGTGGAACCCGCCGCCACCTGCCAGCACGGCATCAGCGCGAAGGCCGATAACATCCCTGTCCGGAAACAGCGCGGCGAGGGTTTCAACCGCCTCGCTATCAGCCGCCACTCCAAAAGTCGGCACCACCACCAGACGGGATGTGATGACAAAATTGGCATAGCTGGCAGGCTCAATCATGCCGTTCCGCTCAATCCGGCCGGGAGAGGGAATATCGCATATTTTCAGGCCAAATGCTGCGGCACGGCGCAGGGCATCAGCATAAATGGCGGCATTGGGATCATCGCTGCCCTGTGCACGCGGCAGGGCCAGAGTGCCCGGCGCTACAAACCGGGCCAGATTATCAACATGGCCATCTGTATGGTCATTAACCAGCCCGTCCCCCAGCCACAAAATGCGATCAAATCCCAGATCGCGCGCCATGCGTTTTTCTATATCGGCGCGTGACAGATCGGGATTGCGATTGGGGTTGAGCAGGCATTGTTCTGTGGTGACAACAAGGCCCGTGCCATCTCCGTCAATCGCACCGCCTTCCAGAATCCAGTCAGACCGACGGATTTGCAATCCGGCATCTTTGGCCAGCAAGGCGCCAATCTGCTGGTCCCCCTCCATCAGATATTTTCCGCCCCAGCCATTAAATCGGCAGCGCAAGGCCTCCTGATGGGTCGGATCATGTATATCCTGCAGCACAAGCGGGCCGGTATCGCGCAGCCAGATATCACCAAAAGGAAATATCTGTATCGTAACCCTGGCACTGCACAGTTTGCGTGCCAGTGCGACATTGGCCTCATCGCGCACAATCAGCCTGACAGATTGCCCGCTTTCAGCAACCGCACTGGCAAAGGCGGCGATCTGTTTACGGGCGCGATCCAGACAGAAAGGCCATTCTTCCGCATCATGCGGGAAGCCGATCCAGATCCAGTCCTGCGGCGCCCATTCGGGAGGCATGATCAGAGCCATGGGCGGTATCCTGTTCCTGACGGGAAAACCCGGAAAGGTTTTCCCGCCTATGGTCGTATCCTGACCCTAACAACCCTTGTCCGAGGCGGCGCAGCTTTCGTCACGGGCAGCCCTGAATTCATCACCATCCACCCAGTTGGGCCAGCTATCGCTCATCGCCATCATCCGGCCAAGCTGATAATAAAGCTGGAGATCCTGCATCACTCCGGTCCAGTCCCAGCTTTCATTAAATTCATCGCTGGGCTGGTGGTAGTGATTTTCCGTGAAGTTGCGATTGAAAGCCTGACCGGCTTCGCGTCCGCCATTCACCAGATCTTCCCCGCCATCAATATAGAGCATCGGCACGCCCTGCTTGGCAAAGGGGAAGTGATCGGAGCGGTAATAGAAACCCTTTTCCGGGGTGGATTCGGGGGTGGCGGAACGATTAACCGAAGTCAGCGCCTTGCTGAGAAACTGGTCAAGTTCACTTTTACCGCCGCCTACAACCGTAACATCTTTGGCAGGGCCGGCCATGGACAGGGCATCCATATTGACGCCGCCCACCGTCTGATCAAGCGGATATACCGGGTTGGCAGCATAATAGGTGGAGCCAAGCAGACCGGATTCCTCTGCTGTAACTGCCAGAAACACCATTGAACGCAGCGCCGGTCCGGTTTTGGCCTGCGCCTCTGCCAGAGCAATCAGGGCTGCTGTGCCGGTGGCATTATCGACCGCACCATTGCAGATATCATCCCCCGTAGCATCTGGCTGGCAGCGGCCCAGATGATCCCAATGGGCAGTATAGAGCACATATTCATCCGGCCTTTCACTGCCCGGCAAAATCCCGATGACATTTTGTGACTGGAATTTCCGCGTGGCGTTATCAAAGGACTCCGACATGGTCAGCCCAAGCGGGACCGGCTTAAAGCCCTGTTTTTTGGCCGCAGCGCCAAGCGTGGCAAGATCCTGACCGGCAGCCGCCATGATTTTTTCTGCGGCAGATTTCTGGATCCAGCCATTCATAGCTGTCTGGTCTGCCCCGCCATCCGCGCTTTGCGGGTAGACTTGCGGGCCGGTCCAGCTCGAATCAACGACATTCCAGCCATAAGCGGCAGGGAATGTATCATGCACGATGATGGCTGCAGTGGCTCCCTGACGGGCCGCTTCCTCGAACTTGTAGGTCCAGCGGCCATAATAGGTCATGGCACGCCCGCCAAACGGGCCTTCCAGCCCTTCGGTTTCATAATCCGGATCATTGATCAGGATAACTGCAGTTTTCCCCTTCATGTCGATGCCGGCGTAATCATTCCAGTTCCGCTCAGGCGCATTGATACCAAAACCGACAAATACCAGCTCGCTGTTCTGGATATCGGTTTTGGGAGCTTCACGATAAGAGGCGCCGACCCAGTCGCTTTTAAAGGCAAGGCTCAGATCTCCGTCCTTGCCGCCTGAAATTTTCAGCGGGCTGAAATTCGAGCCGGTAATTTCCACCATCGGGGCATCCTGCACCCATGACCCGTTATTGCCCGGCTGGAGGCCCGCTTTCTGAAATTGGTCAATCAGATAGGCGACGGTTTTTTCTTCGCCGGCAGTGCCGGGGGCACGCCCTTCAAACGCATCTGACGATAATTCACGAACCGCATCCACCATGGTTTGCTGGTTCAGATCGCCTGCGGCAACATCGGGAATGTTCATCTCTGCGGCGGGCTGGCCACTTGTGCACCCTGCCAGAGTCAACACACCTGCAGAAATTGCTCCACTTATCAGTATCTTGCGAATCATGAAAGAATTGGCTCTCTTCTATGGGTTTCAGATGTAATTACATTGCAAATGCTGCGTGCCAGAGCAAGTGCGCACCGCCATTTATCCGGACTTCCCCGCTCCCTGCACATGGCTTTTTGCCTGACTTACTACCTTGCATAGCGTCTGGCCTTGATCTCGACCTGAATCCGGATTTGCGCCTGGCCTTGCGCTTGCCGCCTGCTGCGGGCAGATAATAGGACATGGAAGCAGACTGGCAATCCGCATTAACCCGCGCCCGTGCACATGCACCGTTTCTTGCAGTTGCTCTTGAGCGATTACCTGAACTTGCAGAAATCCTTGCTGCTGGAAAGGGAGAAGATGCACTTGTCTGGTCCCGCTCTGCCAGTGACAGGGTGGACGATGCCAGTTCCGCCTTGCGGCAGGAAAAGCTGGCCCTTGCGCTGACACTTGCGATTGGTGATCTGGCAGGAGCTTTCCCGCTTGCTCTTGTGACAGGAGAATTATCCGATTTTGCCGACAGGGCGCTGGATCGCGCCATAAAAGCTGCGATTACCCGCCGCGTGCCCGATCATGAGCCTGACGGTTTTCTCGCCCTTGCGCTAGGCAAGCATGGCGCGCGCGAGCTGAACTACAGCTCTGATATTGATCCGATTCTGCTGTATGACCCGGAAAGCCTCCCCCGTCGCAGCCGCGACGAACCGGGAGAGGCTGCCCAGCGATATGCACGCGAAATTGTGCAGACCATGTCACAGAATACGGGTGAGGGTTATGTTTTCCGGGTGGATCTGAGGCTGCGCCCGGCATCGGAAGTCAGCCCTCTGGCTATCTCGCTGGATGCCGCAACCACCCATTACGAATCATCGGCCCTGACATGGGAACGCGCAGCCTTTATCCGTGCCCGCTCCTGTGCCGGTGCGACGGGGCAGGGTGAGGCATTCTTGCGTCATATTCGCTCCTTTGTATGGCGCCGCAGTCTGGATTTCGGAGCAATTGATGAAATCCGTCGGCTAACCTTGCGCATTCGCGCCAATTACAAGGGCCCGCCCCATCCCGGACCGGGCTTCAACCTCAAGCATGGGCGTGGAGGGATTCGCGAGGTAGAGTTTTATGCCCAGACTCACCAGCTCATCCACGGTGGCCGCAATGAGAGCTTGCGTGTGCGTGGAACCCGCGCCGCGCTTGATGCGCTGGCAACAGGTGGCTGGATACCCGAAGACAACGCCCGCGTGCTGGGGGACAGCTATGACAGGTTGCGCACGATCGAGCACCGGCTGCAAATGGTCAATGATCAGCAGACCCATACCTTGCCAGAGGGGGAGGCGCTGGAGAATGTCGCCCGTCTGGAAGGGCTGGAATCCGCACAGGCGCTGGTGGATGAATTAACCGCCATTACCAACAGGGTGGGTGCCTGTTACGATACGCTGATTACAGACGAGGATAGCCAGTCAGTTACCATCCCGGCGCAGGCCAGTGCGCTTGCCGGTCGCCTTGATGCTCTGGGTTTTGCAGAACCGGAACAGACTGCCAGCCGGATTGAAAGCTGGGGCGACGGGAGAATGCGTGCCTTGCGCAGCGATGCAGCCCGTCAGGCATTTGAGGCGTGCCTGCCTACTTTGCTGGATGCTTTTGGCAAGGCACCAGACCCGAACGAGGCATTGCTGCGATGGGAGCGGATACTGGGCGGATTGCCAAGCGCGATCAATCTGTTCCGGCTGCTGGAGGCGCGTCCGGCCCTGATGGGACAATTGATAGATGTGCTGACACTGGCCCCTCCGCTCGCTGAAGCTTTGGGCCGCCGCCCCGCCTTGCTTGACGCCCTGATTGATCATAGCGCGCTGGACCTTCCCGGCACAGTCGAGAATTTATCCTCTTCCATGCGGCGCGGTGAAGCAGATCGCGGCTATGAGGGTATTCTTGACCGTATTCGTGTGGTCACGGGTGAAACCCGTTTTTCTCTGGGTATGCAATTGATCGAGGCCGCCCATGATCCGCTGGAAATCGGGGCCGCCCTGTGTCGCACGGCAGAGGCGGCACTGAAGGTCGCCACCGATGCAACCCAGGCAGAATTTGCCCGGACTCACGGCTGGATTGAGGGTGGCGAATTGCTTGTGCTGGGGCTGGGGCGCCTGGGCGGAGGGATTCTGACCCATGATTCCGACCTTGATATTATCTATCTGTTTACCGGAGATCATGCAGCGGAATCCGATGGCCGTCGCCCATTGGGCGGCACACTTTATTTCAACCGGCTTTCCCAAAGGGTAAGCGCCGCTCTCAGTGTTGCCACTGCTGAAGGCGCCTTGTATGAAATTGACACCCGCCTGCGTCCGCAGGGGGCGCAGGGACCACCGGCTGCCAGCCTTGACAGTTTTGCCCGATATCAGGCCGAGGATGCGTGGACATGGGAGCATATGGCGCTCACTCGCGCCCGTCCGATTGCAGGGTCGAAACAGGCGCGCAAAAAACTGTCAGAGATTATCTCAGGCGTTCTTGATACACCGCGCGACCCTGTCAAACTGCGTGAGGATGTGCTCAAAATGCGCGGTGAAATGGCCGCTCACAAACGACCGCTTGGCCCGCTGGATGCCAAGCTGTCACGCGGAGGTCTGGTTGATCTCGAATTTCTGGTTCATCATGTCCAGTTGCGCAATTGCATGGGGTTTTCTCCGGGGCTGTCCGCTGCCATCACTGAACTGGCAGCACGCAACCTGCTGCCCGTTGCCTTGCTGGAAGCCAATGCCCTGCTAACCCGTCTGCTGGTTGCAGCCCGCCTGCTGGCACCCGACTTGCAAATGCCTGCTGGTCCTGCTGCAGAGGTTCTGGCCCGTGCCTGTGGGTGCGATGAACCGGACATTCTACTTGAAAAGGTAAAAGCCGCCCGCAACAGCGTTGCCGCGGCATGGGCACATGAATTTAATGAGACACTGGAGACATCTGAATGAGCACATTTCCTGACACGGGTGACCTGATACCGGATATTGCCATGGAAACGCCCGATGGCGGACTGGTCAAACCCTCTGATTTTCGTGGGCAGAAACTGGTGATATTCTTTTACCCGAAGGATGACACGCCCGGCTGCACCACAGAAAACAAGGAGTTTACCGAACAGGAAGCTGCATTCAGGGCGGCAGGAACCGCCCTGCTGGGGGTGAGCAAGGACCCGCCCGCCACACACACCAAATTCATGGCCAACCATGATCTGAAAGTGCCTCTGGCCAGTGATCCACAGGAGAATGGCCTGTCCGATGCTTTGGGAATCTGGACAGAAAAGAAGAATTAGGGCCGCACCTATATGGGAATGGTACGCACAACCTATCTGCTGGATAAAGATGGCCGGATTGCGCGTGTCTGGAACAAGGTGCGGGTCAAGGGCCATGTTGCCGAGGTGCTCGCGGCCGCACAGGCAGCATAAACCACTTTCAGAAAAATGCTCTAGAGCGGGATGACAAAAAGTGGGCGCCGGTTTTTGTCAAAAAGTCACACGACAACAAAAGTATAAAGAGCGGGATATGATTCTGTCATATGTCATCCCGCTCTAACGGGTAATGCGGGACGTCAAGGCAAAGCCCGATCTTGCTGAATCTTGCTTACTGACCTTGAGCCTTCTTTCATGCAGGTCTCATGCTGGGTAACGCCAGCAGAGTATGCGGCGCATTTTTACGATGAACGGATGTTACCAAATCCCGATGAGTCATGCTCATCGCACATTGGTATTACTGGCCGGTTACTGGTTGAAAAACTGGAACAGGGACCAGCCACTTGTCAGCGTCAGGATAATGCCGACCAGGATCAGCATCGTCTTTGCCGAGAGTCTTTTGGCCATGATTGCCCCGAAAGGCGCGGCGAGAACACCGCCAATGAGCAGGCCCAGCGTAGCCCCTGCGATATCTGCGGCGCCAA
>JBKEEC010000284.1:0-2499 GCA_047975785.1 Sphingomonadaceae bacterium
ATTCCGGCCTGGTGCTGGAGCGCAATGTCGAGGTCGGGCAGACCGTAGCTGGCGGCAATGCCCTGTTCACGATTGCGCGCGATGGGGAGATGGAATTGCTCGCCAGGGTGGATGAAGATGATCTGGCCAGTCTTGCGGTAGGCACTGCAGCCAGTGTCACCCCGGTAGGAACGGACAAGGTGCTCACCGGGCAGATATGGCAGCTCGCCCCGGTCATTGACCAGAGCAGCCGTCAGGGAACAGCACGTATTGCGCTGGCCTATTCACCCGAATTGCGGCCTGGCGGTTTTGCTACCGCCCGCATTGCCAGCGGGACTCTGGTGGCACCCAGATTGCCGGAATCCGCGATCCAGAACGATGAAAAGGGCAGCTTCGTCTATATAGTTGACCAGAACAACAAGATCGTTCGTCGCGATGTCCAGATTGGTCTTGTCTCCAATCAGGGGATTGCCATTACCGATGGATTGTCCGGCAATGAACGGATCGTGATGCGTGCAGGCGGGTTCCTCAATGTCGGTGACAAGGTGGAGCCGAAAAATGTCAAACCGGCTGAAACGACAGACTGACGGGCAGAGCTGATGAACCTTCGTAATATTTCTGCCTGGTCCATTCGTAACCCGATCATCCCGATCGTCCTGTTTGTAGGGCTGCTTATCGCCGGGCTGGTGTCGTTTAGCCGCATGAATGTTTCGAATATGCCGGATATTGATTTTCCCGGCACGATTGTTTTCATTGCCCAGCCCGGTGCTGCACCAACCGAAATTGAAACCCAGATCACGCAAAAGGTAGAGGCGGCGATCCGTTCGATCCCTGACGTGGAGGAAATCCAGTCAACCGCCAGCGAAGGGTCTAGCCAGACTACGGTTATGTTCGAGCTGGGCACCAATCCGGATGAGGCGACCAACCGGGTCAAGAATGCGGTGGACCAGATCCGCAGCGATTTGCCCGATGGCATTATCGAGCCACAGGTCCAGAAGATCGAGGCTACGGGCGAGCCGATCGCCTTTTTTGCAGTCAATGCCGATGACATGACCATGGAGCAGTTGAGCTGGTTCGTGGATGATACGGTTTCGCGGGAACTGCTTTCGGTTGACGGTATGGCTTCTGTCAGCCGTTCCGGCGGGGTGGACCGGGAGATTCGCGTCGTTCTGAACTCCGACAGGATGGAAGGGCTGGGAGTCACCGCAGGTCAGGTCAATAATGCCCTTCGCCAGCTCAATCTTGATGCTGCGGGCGGGCAGGCGGAAATTGCCGGTGCGCGTCAGTCTGTGCGCGTTCTGGGCAATGCTGCCAGTGCCTATGATCTTGGTAATACCCAGGTCAATCTGGGTGGCGGTCGCACGGTCAAGCTGTCTCAGGTGGCGGATGTTTTCGATGGCAATTCGGAAGTGACCCGTATTGCGAAGCTGAACGGGCGTGAGGTGGTGACGTTCAGCTTTACGCGCGCCCGCGGGGCCTCTGATGTTGCCGTTTATGATGCGGCCCTTGTAAAATTGCAGCAGATGCAGGAAGAAAATCCCGGCATCCATTTTACCCGGCTGTTTACGTCGGTGGACTATACCAGAGATCAATATACCAGCTCGATGGAAGCTCTGGTGGAAGGCGCGGTGCTGGCGATTGTCATCGTGTTCCTGTTTCTGCGAGACTGGCGCGCAACCATAATCAGCGCCATTGCCATTCCCCTGTCTGCTATTCCGACCTTCTGGTTTATGGATCTGCTGGGGTTCAATCTGAATTTTCTCTCAATGTTGGCACTTAGTCTGGTCGCCGGTGTGCTGGTGGATGACGCAATTGTCGAAATCGAGAATATCGTCCGGCACATGCGGCTGGGGGAAACGCCCTATCAGGCGGCCATTGATGCTGCCGATGAAATTGGCCTTGCCGTTGTGGCGACCACTTTCTCGATTGTGGCGGTGTTCCTGCCGGTTGGCCTGATGCCGGGTATTTCGGGCCAGTTCTTCAAGAATTTTGGCCTGACCGTTGTGGTCGCGGTGCTGATGAGCCTTGCGGTGGCGCGTATGGTCACGCCCATGATTGCAGCCTATTTCCTCAAATCGCATGGCCATGCCGAGCACGGGGAAGGCCGGGCAATGGATGCCTATTTGCGGATTCTGGGATGGACTCTGGACCAGACAGAATCCATCCGCCGCCGCAGTCTGCTGCATCCGGTTACGGGAAAATGGTGGTATTATATACTTTTCATGCTCGTGATTGTGTTGTTGGGTGCGGTGGCAGTTATTACGGGTCAGGCCTTTGTTGGACTGGCCAATAACATCGAGCTTCCCACGATACTGACCTATCTGATTGCTCCTCTGGTGGCCGTTCTGGCTGGCTATGTCGTGGCCCGCATCCTGTGGGCCTTGTTCGGAGCGTTCGGACATCTGGGTGAGTGGTATCGATACATGGCCGGACGGGTGTCTGCCCGGATACGCGACCACCGTTTCTATGCCTTCTGCATCGGCCTGTATGCCCTGGTGCTTACGGCAGGCCTGCTGGCCA
>JBKEEC010000285.1:0-2393 GCA_047975785.1 Sphingomonadaceae bacterium
CAAAATCGAGAGCGCGCTGCATCAGCGGAACAGTCTGCGACAGGTCAATAATGTGAATGCCATTGCGTGCCCCGAAAATATAGGGCTTCATCCGCGGGTTCCAGCGATGGGTCTGGTGGCCGAAATGTGCGCCGGCCTCAATCAAATCCTGCATTGTGACGGTAGGTGCCGCCATAGTGTAATTCCTTTCCGGATATGCCTCTGGAAAGCTGGAACCCGATGCGAAACAACCGCGCAGGGCACCGGTTATGATGCCTTCCATGTGGATTTTGCCTGATGAACCGGCAGAAATTACCGGATTCGTAAACAGGCGACGCGCGCTTAGCGAGGTTTGCAAGGAAAATCCAGCCCTGCTTTATCCCGCGTCACACGCCGGACATAGATGGCAACAGTTTTCACGTTTTCAAGTGCCCGGAAAATGCCCGGTTGCTCAACTTGCCCAAAGGATAAAACGGCAGGGGGCAGGAAGCAGAAAAACCGCTTGACCATGCGGAACATTTATGGAACATACGCGTTCATACACAGAACATTCTCTGCATATACACATTATATCCACAGCTCTGCGCACAAGCAAATGCAGAGAGGCAAATGCAGGGAGAAAGGCAGACATCATGATTGCAGTGCTCCTCTATTCGCTCTTCATCCTTGGCGGGGCTTTGGCGCTGGCCGTTCTGGTGGATTGCGCTATCAGCGGATATCATCAGTGGCTACGAATTACGCACGAATTGCAGGCATACTCGGCCTCGCAAGCCTGTCTGGTCCAGAACAGAGGCGGCGCCTACACCCCTGACAGCAAACCTGCGCCGGTCATTTCCCTGTCCAGCAGAACAAGGTCTGGCAGGAAAGAGCGAAACATTTTTATTCCGCCCGAAGATCAGGCGTTTTTCTGGCGCGATGCCGCCTGACCCGCGCATAACGGATAACGGCCATAGGCATCAGGGCAAGATACACAATACTCAGACCAGCAAGACTCCACCATGGCTCCATCATCAGGGAAGCAACCAGCAAACCAGCCAGAGCAATCAATGCCAGACGCCAGCTTCGTGCCGGCCTTACTGATGTCCAGCTAAAGGTTGCCAGATTGGATATCATCAATGCGGCGATGGCCACAGTCCATATCCCGACCACCACCGGATCACGAAACTGCTCAAGCCCTGTTGCCATCCAGAGATAGAATGGAAGAAATGCCAGACCTGCCCCCAGAGGTGCAGGGATTCCGGTCAGGAACCCCGCCGATTTGTGCGGTTGTTCATCCACATCAATTTGCGCATTGAACCGCGCCAGTCTGAGCGCACAACAGATGGCAAAGGCAAGCGCAGCAAACCAGCCAATGCGTGGCAAATCCGTAAGGGACCACATAAACAGAATCAGTGCAGGCGCAGTGCCGAAACTTAGCGAATCGGCAAGACTGTCCAGTTCAGCGCCAAAACGTGACTGTGCATTCAGCAACCGGGCAATCCGGCCATCAATGCCGTCCAGCAGTCCGGCCAGCAGAACCGCCAGCACAGCGGCCTGCCAGTTTTCGACAAAAGCAAAGCGGATACCTGTCAGCCCGGAGCATAATGCCGCTGCAGTAATCGCATTGGGCACAAAACCGCGCAAGGTCAGCCCCTGTCTCGCGGCATGTCCAGGCGATCGCCCGACAGGATTCTCATCCTCTGCCGCCTTGGGACCAAGGCGAACATCACTCACTGGGCGATTCCTTCGATCAGGGCTGCCTGCCCCAGTTCAGCAAGCACGGTTTCGCCAGCAACAATTTTCTGGCCAAGCAGAATTTTCGGCTCTGTCCCTGCCGGGAGATAGACATCCACCCTGCTGCCAAAGCGGATCAGCCCCACTCTTTGTCCGACAGCCATCATGTCACCCGGTTTGACAAACGGAATAATTCTCCGTGCCACCAGTCCGGCAATCTGGGTAAAGCCGATCATCACACCATCGGGTCGCTCGATCAGAATATGCTGGCGTTCGTTTTCCTCGCTCGCCTTGTCCACGCCGGCATTCAGAAATTTGCCGGGAATGTAAATCAGGCGGCGCACCGTGCCACCAATAGGCGCCCGGTTAATGTGCACATCAAACACACTCATAAAAATGGAAATACGTGTCACCTTGCCCGCTGGCATACCCGGAACCGGCGAAGAGGCGTCAGCCAGCAATTCGACCGGAGGATCTACAAGCCGGATCTGGGACACAAGGCCATCAGCCGGGGCGATTATATAATCATCACCCTGAGGCACGACCCGTTTTGGATCACGGAAAAAGGCAAAAATACCCAGTGACAGAAAAAAGAGGGGCCAGCCGATAAAGTCCAGCCCCGTAAAGATAAGGATGATAACGCTGATACTGAGCGCAATGGCCCCATACATGCGTCCTTCGGGATGGATGGGCGGCCAGTG
>JBKEEC010000286.1:0-3789 GCA_047975785.1 Sphingomonadaceae bacterium
AATGGCTCTCCCAGCCACGGAGCACGGCTGGTCAACAATTCCAGCCGGGCATAGGGAAGCTGGTTCTCGTTCCGGCTATGTAATTGTGTATCAACCAGATTACCGGGAATAATCACAGGGCGCATATGCCGCCCGCGCCCGCCGGCCAGATAGGCTGCGACCAGACCGGAGGTTTCCGAGAGCAGTCGCAGGATAACTGCTGTCTCGCCATGAGGGCGGGTCGCCACAACAATGCCGCGAGTGCGTATGTTCATTGTGAACGAACAGGCCCGTCACAGGGCATCGGGGTTATTTGACCTTTGCTTCCAGCGCTGCCAGTCGTTCCGCCAGTTTCTCATTCTCTTCGCGCGCCCTGGCAGCCATGTCCTTGACCGCGTCAAACTCGTCACGGCTGACAAAATCCATCCCGCCAAAGGCTTCGCGCATACGTTCGCGCGCATTTTCACGCGCTTCACGAGTCATGCCGGCAAAAGTGCCTGCGGCGCTATTCGCCAGTTTGGCCAGATCGGCGAAGAATTGGTTTTCGCTTTGCATGGTGCCTATGTGAACCCTGACAGGGCCAGGTGCAATATCAATCTTGTCGATCTGCCCAGAAATCCTGCCTGTAAATCAGGCGCGTTCAGAAATCAGTGCTCAGAAATCGAGCCGCTGCGATGCACTGCTGCCAGAAAAGCTGTCTCCATCCGGGTTGAGCTGGACAAATTGCCAGTTCAGCATCGTCGCAAACAACAGCCATATCAGATAGGGCAGAAGCAGCGCGCCTGCAGTCGAACGGATGCGCCAGAACAGAAAAATGGTGACAATCACCGCCAGATCAAGCGCAATGATGATACCCAGCGCCATTGTCATCTGATGCATTCCGAAAAACACTGGCGACCAGGCCAGCATCAGCATAAATTGCAAGGCAAAGGCCAGAATGGCGAACAGGCGCCCTCTTGCCCCCCAGGCAGCACAGATCAGTGTCAGCGCCAGCCCCATCAGAATATAAAGCAGTATCCACACAATCGGCAAGACAAAAGGCGCGGGATAGATATTCGGCTTGGCCAGCGATTCAAACCAGGGATTGTCAGGGCCGCTATTGGACACAACCCCCGACAGGAACCCCAGCAGGACAAGCAGAGGCACCAGAAATACTGCCCAGCGGATCTGGCTTGCACGCAATTGCCCTTCAGACGCAAGTCTTTGCATGGCCAACCTGTCCTTGTTTACCTATATGCCCCGATTCGAAATTCGAGTGTGCCCAGCACTCCCTTATGGTGCAAGCTCTCTTTGTGCTGAAAATGCACATCTTTTGAACTCACCCCGCTTCTTTTCCTTCCCTGCGGGCGCTGACAAGAAACTCGACATTGCCTTGCGGGCCGGTAATCGGACTTTGCGTAATGCCCTGTATCCCCCAGCCCGCAGCTTCCAGCCATGCGCGCACCTCGCCGCAAACGCGTTCATGCAGGGCCGGATCGCGCACCACCCCGCCCTTCCCCACTTCCTGACGGCTTACTTCAAACTGGGGTTTGATCAGTGCAACCAGTTGTGCCGAAGGGGCCGCAAGTTCCAGTGGACGCTCCAGCACCTTGGCCAGGCCGATAAAACTGGCATCGCACACTACCCAGTTGCAGGGCTGATCAATCAGTTGCGGCGTCAGGATGCGTGCACTGGTCTGCTCCAGCACCGTTACCCGCGAATCCTGCCGCAATTTCCATGCAAGCTGGTTGGTGCCTGAATCCACCGCATAGACATGTGCCGCACCGCGGCTGAGAAGAACATCTGTAAACCCGCCGGTTGAACTGCCAATATCCATGGCGATCGCCCCTGCCGGGTCCAGATGGAAATGGTCAATCGCATGGGCCAGCTTGATACCGCCACGGCTCACCCATGGGTGATCACGTCCGCGCACCTCGATCTGCGCATCGGAAAGCATTTGCTGACCGGGCTTTTCAATCTTTTTGTCACCGGAATAAACCAGTCCGGCCATAATCAGTGCCTGCGCGCGCGACCGGCTTTCCGCCAGTTGTCGTTCTACCAGAAGTTGATCCGCCCTGAGTTTTGAAGGCATGGGTCGTTTTTCAGCCATAGAACTGGCCCTAGCGACTAATCCGGCGTAGAGAAACCTTTTGAGCACCGTAAACCCCCGTGCAAAACCCTGTCAGGAGACTCCATGAATTTCCGCCTGCCTCTGTTTGCCATCCCCTGTCTTGCCCTCGCTGGCTGTTCGCAAACTCCTGCGCCCGCGCCCAGCCCTGCTCCGGTCACACAGCGGACCGTTACGAGGCCGGTTGCGCCGCCCCCGCCCGTGCCTGAAAACTGGATGGACGCTCCCCGCACCGCGGGCGACTGGTCTTACCGGATTTCCGGCGCCAGCAGTGCCGCACTATACAGCCAGCCGGGTCAAGCTCCTGTTTTTGCTGTGCAATGTGATCGGGGCAACCGATCCATAACATTTATGCGCGCTGGAAGCCGCGGAAATAGCCAGCCGATGAGAATCCTTACGGAAACCACGCAAAGAATGGTCAATGGAGCTCCGTCATCCAATGGATCATCCCTGAATGCGAGCATATCTGCTACCGACCCGTTGCTGGATGCCATGCTGTTTTCCAAGGGGCGGTTTGCTATCGAGGTTCCGGGCGAACAGACGCTTTACCTGCCAAGCTGGACCGAAGTTTCCCGCGTAGTGGAAGACTGCCGCTAATCAAAGCCGCTGAAGCGCGGAGCAGTAGACATGCGGAGAGGATAGCAGCGCAGGCCAAACAGAAAAAGCGGGCCAAGCTATACGTATTAATGCCTATATGGCGGCAGAACGCGATATTCTGACGTGGAAAAACTATAATTCAAGTCTTGTGTTTATAATCTCTTTGAATCACATTACCTTTCAAGATTAGCGGCCCACGCGATCTTGCCCCCCTGTTAACCGGCGGGGTTCGGCTTTCAAGCGCGAAAGGAGGTGATCCGATGTCTCATGGTCCAGCAGAGAGGTCGGCAAGTTTCCACACGAGGCATTATCGGTAATGTCCCTACATCCGATAAAGGCTTCGTGAGCGGCACTTCCGGCCGCTGACCATGCGAAGGGCGGCTACCGTTACGGGCGGGGCCGCTCTTCTCATATCCAGTATCCTGACCGCTTTTCTGTTAACTTGCCTGTAAATCTGCATTTTTGGATGATAGCCCATCCGCCCCCTTGCTCTCTGTCACGCTTGGGCTTACCCGATCTTGCAAAGATATGAGGTAATCCGTGACCAATCAGGCTTCCATTCCGTTTACTGAAATCCCCCATCCGGCACCAATGCCAGTTGATGCGCGCAATGCCGCCTTGCAAAATCCTGGCTTCGGCGTGCTGTTTTCCGACCATATGATTTCAATCGACTGGACAGAAGGGCGCGGCTGGCATGATGCCACGCTCGGACCTCGCCAGCCCATCCCGCTCGATCCGGCATCAGCCGTGCTGCATTATGCGCAGGAAATTTTTGAAGGGCTGAAAGCCTACCGGCTGGAAGATGGCTCCACAGCCCTGTTCCGGCCGGACCAGAACGCCCGTCGCATGAATGCCTCCGCGCGTCGCCTTGCTATGCCGGAACTGCCCGAAGAAACATTTCTCGAAGCTATCCGCCTGCTGGTGACTCGTGAAAAAGACTGGTTCCCCTCAATTGAGGGCGGATCGCTTTATTTGCGTCCTTTCATGATTGCGACTGAGGCATTTCTGGGGGTTCGTCCGGCCAAACAATATAAATTCCTGATTATAGCCAGCCCGGCAGGCAATTATTTCAAGTCCGGTGCGCCTGCTGTCAGCATCTGGGTGTC
>JBKEEC010000287.1:0-5870 GCA_047975785.1 Sphingomonadaceae bacterium
ACGCATAACCTCATTGCCCGTCTGCCGGGGAAAAACCCCGATGCGGGAGCCGTTCTGGTTGTCGCTCACTGGGACCATTTCGGCCATTGTGGAGATTCGATTGACACCAGCCAGATCTGTAACGGGGCGGTCGATAATGCGAGCGGGCTGGCATTCGTAACCGAGCTGGCCCGGATCCTGGCATCCGGCCAGCGGATGGACCGCGATGTTTATTTTCTTGCCACTACGGCAGAGGAATGGGGGCTGCTTGGGGCAAGGGCATTCGCGCAGGAACCGGCCCTGCCGCTGACAGATATTGTTGCAGCTTTCAATGTTGATTCAATCGCAGTGGCTCCGCGCGGAACATCCCTGTCGATACTGGGGCGGGGTCTGACCAATCTTGATCATGATATTGAAAGTGTGGCGAGGAAAATGGGCCGTCATGTCAATGGTGCAGGGCCTGAGGTGCAGTATCTGCGTCGGCAGGATGTCTGGGCGCTCTTGCAGCGTGATGTTCCCACTGTTGCGGTTTCCAGTGCATTTTCCGATCCGGCCACGCTGAAGGACTTTATCGAACATCGTTATCACAAGCCTGCTGATAAAATGGAGGCCGTGGAACTGGGCGGCGCTGCACAGGATCTGTTGCTCCATGTTGCCTTGATACGGCATTTTGCTGATGCCGGTTCATGGGCCGGTAACATAAGCACGGAATAATTCGTCACTGCCCACTAGCACCTGCAACATTGTATCGTTACATGGGCTGCCACGAATCCCTTTTACAAGGGCATGAAACAGAGAAAGTGGCACTTATGGATATCCCTCTTGGCCTTACCTATGATGACGTTCTTCTGCGTCCGGCCGAAAGCGATATACTCCCCAGCATGGCGGACACCCGCACACAGCTGACACGAGAAATCGCGTTGAACATTCCTGTCATTTCGGCAGCGATGGATACAGTGACCGAAGCGGATATGGCAATCGTGATGGCGCAACTGGGCGGCATTGGCGTTTTGCATCGAAATCTTGAAGTGGATGAGCAGGTCGCCGCGGTGCGTGCGGTCAAACGCTTTGAAAGCGGTATGGTCGTCAATCCGATCACTATCAGCCCTGACGCTACTTTGGGTGAAGCGCAGGCTCTGATGGTGCAAAATCGTATATCAGGCATTCCTGTCACAGACAGGACGGGCAAGCTTGCGGGAATATTGACCAATCGCGATGTGCGCTTTGCCGATAATCCGGCCCAGCCAGTGCGTGAGTTGATGACGCATGAAAATCTGGCCACTGTCAGTCTGGGCGTCAGTCAGGAAGAGGCGCGGCGCCTGTTGCATCAGCGCCGGATTGAAAAGCTTCTTGTGGTTGATGATGACTATAAGTGTATCGGCCTGATTACTGTCAAGGATATCGAAAAGGCAGTGACTTACCCTGACGCGACCAAGGATGCTGCCGGGCGTTTGCGTGTGGCTGCCGCCAGCACAGTCGGCGACAAGGGGCTTGAACGCACCCGCGCCCTGATTGATGCCGAGGTGGATGTCGTGATGATTGACACAGCGCATGGTCATAACCGGGATGTTGCCCGCGCGGTGGAACTGGCCAAGAAGCTGTCCAATTCCGTGCAGATTGTCGCAGGCAATGTAGCAACAGCCGAAGCAACCCGCGCCCTGATTGATGCAGGCGCCGATGCGATCAAGGTCGGTATCGGGCCGGGCTCAATCTGCACGACGCGCGTCGTTGCAGGGGTAGGGGTTCCGCAGCTTACAGCCGTTATGGAAAGTGCTGCCGAAGCAGAAAAATCCGGCGTTCCCGTTATTGCCGATGGTGGGTTGAGAACCAGCGGCGATGCTGCAAAGGCACTTGCCGCCGGTGCATCCAGCGTGATGATAGGCTCCATGCTGGCAGGCACAGAAGAAGCGCCGGGCGAGATTTTTCTGTATCAGGGGCGTAGCTATAAAAGCTATCGCGGTATGGGTTCGGTCGGTGCCATGGCTCGTGGCAGTGCCGACAGGTATTTCCAGCAGGATGTTTCTACGATGAAGCTGGTGCCCGAAGGAATTGAAGGGCAGGTGCCCTATAAAGGCCCGGCCAAGGATGTTATCCATCAGCTTGTTGGCGGCGTAAAAGCCGCAATGGGTTATACGGGGTCCGCCACCATTCCCGACTTGCGGGAACGTGGCAAATTTATTCGCATCACTAATGCGGGACTGCAGGAAAGTCATGTTCATGATGTGGCCATAACCCGCGAGGCACCCAATTACCCGACCCGGTGAGGAAATTATGATAGAGGTTTTGCCTTATATTCTGCTCGTTCTGAGCCTTGATCCGAATGCGGACAACCAGATTTCGCTGATCCATCAGGAAGTGACGCGGGATATGGCAAGTTGTGAAGTTACAGGTGATGAATTTCTGATGAAAGCCAGCGAGCCGGGAAATCCCCTGAGCGAGACATCATTGCAGTATTTATGCGTCCAGCCTCCAACAATGGAAGACTATGAAAAACTGTATGAAGGACAGGACAGGTCGCAGGCATGACGCCATCTGCCAGGATTCAGGCGGCGATTGAAATACTTGATCAGGTGATTGCTGCAGCAATTGTTGAAGGGGCACCTGCGGACAGGATTATTTCTGATTATTTCCGTCAACGCCGATATGCCGGCAGCAAGGACCGACGCGCCGTACGCGAATGGGTCTATCGGGCGATCCGGGCCTGCGGGCCAGTGCCACAATCGGGCCGTGCTGCAATGCTTCTTCTCGCCAGAAGTGAGCCATCCATACTGCCTCTGTTCGACGGGACGCAGCACGGTCCGGCTCCAGTGGAAACAGACGAAAATATAGCTGAAAGCGGTGTCGCGCCCGACTGGCTTGTTGAGCGTCTCGCGCAATCTGGCATTTCTGGCCCTGCTGTCGAGGCTTTGCTTGACCGTGCACCGCTGGATATCAGGGTCAACACTATAAAATATCCAACTGGCGTGCCGGATATGCCGGAAAATGGGACACCGCTCGGCCTGCCCCGGACCATACGATTTCCTACCGGCACTTCCGTTGAACAGTGGGACGCCTATCAGCAGGGCGCAATTGAAGTGCAGGATTACGGGAGTCAGATGGCCTGCTCATCCGTGGCGGTGCAACCCGATGAAACTGTCATTGATTTGTGTGCCGGAGCGGGAGGAAAAACACTGGCACTGGCGGCGGCCATGAATAATCAGGGCACATTAATTGCGTCGGATACCAATCGTGCCCGATTGTCGCGGCTGATGCCCAGAGCAAAAAGGGCAGGAGCAAGTATGATCGAAACAGTCCTGCTTGATCCGCAAAAGGACCTGCAGGCTCTTGCCCCCTGGCTTGCACAAGCAGATGCCGTGCTTGTGGATGCACCATGTTCAGGCACAGGTACATGGCGTCGCAACCCCGAAGCACGCTGGCGCCTGACGCCGGAACTGGTCAGAAAATTCAGCGAAGCACAAACCTGTTTGCTGGGCCTTGCTGCAAAACTTGTCCGTCCCGGTGGACGGATTGTTTATGTGACCTGCTCCTTGCTGGATGAAGAGGGCCGCAACGTAATTGATCGCTTTTTGTCAGACTATCCTGACTGGCAAGCTACACCTCCTTGCTTGCCTGCCGGCAAAAAACATGGGCAGGGTATTCGTCTGAATCCATCAGATGACGAAACGGATGGATTTTTTATCGCCTGCCTGACATCGCCATGCTAGGTTAAGACAAAATGGCTAGAGCCGGATACACCTGTATGCCCGCGTTTAAGGAGTTAATCATGCGCTTCGCTGCCCCTGCAGCCGCTTTGTCCCTGCTTGTTGCCGTGACTTCCAGTGTCAGCCTGGGGGCGGAGCGTGAGCCCAGACCCGAAGCTGCACTACTGATTGCCAAAGGGGATTCAGCGCTGAATGCAGGGGATACGCAGCTGGCTATAGACCAGTATGAAGCTGCTCTGGTTGTTGACCCATCTTATGCCCTGACTTTCATGCATCTTGCAGAGGCTGCAAGACAGGAAGGGATGCAGGGAAAGGCGATCTATTATTACCGTGAGGTATTAAATCGCGAACCTGGCAATATTCCTGCCATCGCAGGAGAAGGAATGGCGCTGGCTGAAAAGGGTGCGATTGAAAAAGCACAGCGCAATCTCGCCAATTTGCGTTCCATGTGCGGCAATAATTGTTCAGAAACCTCGGCGCTGGCTGATGCCATTCAACGTGGGCCAAAGCCGCATATGCTGGCAGCCGAAACGGTCTTGCCCGATACGAGCGTAACCCAGAACTGATATCTGAATTGTTTTATAGCAGCGGACGCGGTCAGTTTTCGCGCCCATTGCTTTCATACCTCAGATCAGATCCTGAAATGCATCCAGAATGGTGCGATAAACCCGTTTCTTGAACGGCACGATCATGTCAGGCAACAAGGCCGGCTCTGCCCATTTCCAGTCACAAAATTCCGGCGGTTGATAGGCCTCAAGATTGATGTCGCTGTCCTGACCCAGAAAGCGCATCAGAAACCAGTCCTGTATCTGGCCACGATATTTTCCGCCCCACAATTTCCCTATTAATTCGGGGGGGAGATCATAAGTCACTGGTTTATCTGTCTGGCCGATTATGGACACCAGATTTTTTGTGACACCTGTTTCCTCATGCAATTCCCGAAAGGCGGCTTCATGCAAATCCTCACCCGCATCAATGCCGCCTTGGGGCATTTGCCACGCGCCGCTGTCCTTGTTATCAATACGTTTGCCGACAAAAACCAGCCCGTCCGCATTGACCAGCATCACCCCGACGCAGGGCCTATATGCATCCGGCCCACTCACAGGGGCCTCTCCAGCATCATTTTCATTGCGGCATAGACGGCGTTCATATCTTCCTGACCGCTTGAGATTATCTTGCGCATATTTGCAAAGCCCTGAATTGTGCCCTTCCGCTCAAGATAAGTAACCTCAACACCTGCATGAATGAGGTGGGAAGCGTATTCCCTGCCTGAATCACGCAAGGGATCAAGCGAGGCCGTAACCAGAACAGCGGGCGGGGCCTTGTGCGGAGAGGGGTGCAAAATGGGGTAATTTTTCCAGTCTGTCTCATCTGCCTGGTATGCGCGGGTAAACCAGCCCATCACGTCACTTTCAAGCATATAGCCTTCGGAAAATTTCTTGTAGCTGTCATGCCCGCCCACCGGGCTGGCAACAGGATATAGAGGAACCTGCAACAATACCGGAAGTTTGCCCGGACTATCTGCCAGAGCCTGTGAAACTACCAGTGTCAGGTTTCCGCCTGCACTGTCACCCATGAAAACAAGCCCCGTGCTGTGCAAGCCAAGGGTATCAGGGTTTTGTGCAATCCACCGCGCCGCAGCCTCGCAATCTTCCGGTGCAGCGGGAAAAGGGTTTTCCGGTGCAAGCCGGTAATCCACCGAGACAACAGGCAACCCGGTCTGCGCAGCGATATCCGTGCACAGATTATGGTAGGAATCGAGGCAACCAAGCACAAAGCCGCCGCCATGGAAAAAGACAATGACAGGCCGCGCTATGGCTGAGGGGGAAGCGTCAAACAATCTGAGCGGAATATCACCTGCCGGTCCGGGACAGGCAAGGTCCCGGATAACAGGCAGATCGCGCGGCGGCGCTTCAACCATGGCGACCATGGCTTTCGATCCTGCCCTGGCTTCATCCAGAGGCAGTTCGTAATAGGGTGGGCGTGAGGTTGCGGCCAGCATGTCCAGAAATGCCTGCACATCGGGACGCACAGGATGGGGGGATAGGGACATTAATCATGCACCGTATATTGTGGGTCTGTCTCGCAATTTTGCCTCTCTATGCCATGGTGCATGTTTACGACTAGGAGAAAATCTTCATTGCTGGGCGATGATCTGCGCTATAGGGCCAGTGAAATATATATTGATAT
>JBKEEC010000288.1:0-7069 GCA_047975785.1 Sphingomonadaceae bacterium
ATCCGCGAAGCCAGAGCCTCCCCGGCCTGGGCGCGCAGCGTGTCATAGACCAGCAGCAGCAGCATATTGTGCCCGGCTTCTGCAATCTGGCGGTGCAGCTTGCCGTCGAGCCTCTTCCAGGCAACCAGGGTTTCGGTTCTGTTCATCGCCTCGACAGTTTCTTCCATCGCAGCGATGTCATCAGGCCGGGCATGAACCGCGGCATAGGCCGCCAGTTGCGGCTCCAGCACCATGCGGGCTTCAAAAATATCGTGCGCGCTGGCGCTGAGTGAAATGGTGGTGTCCTCGCTCAGGCTGCGCTGGCCGACAAAGGTTCCCTTGCCAACATGCCGCCAGATCAAGCCTTCAGCCTCGGCCCGTTTCAGTAGCGTGCGCAAGCGTCCGCGTGACACCCCCAGAATGCCGCATAATTCCGGCTCTGGCGGCAGTTTCATTTGTCCAGTTTCCTGCTGCCGGTCAATCAGGCTGCGCAGGGTCTGGAAACTGTCATTGATGTCAGCAATTCCGGCCATCACTTCTCTATATGGCCATCCTAGACAGCTCACAAGTCAATCAATATTGGAATTGACATGCTTCAATATCGCAGATAATGATTCCCGAAACCTCATGGAGAGTCTGGATGGCGCAGACCATTTTCCTTAGCGATGCAGAAACCAGAGCCGTGTTTGACTGGGCCGATGCCATTGAGGTCATGCGGCAAAGTTATGCCTCTGACCTGACAGAAGAGATGTTCCCGCCCCGCGCCATGGCGAGGGGACACGGGTTGTGGTTGCGCACCATGACTGGTGTATCCCCTGACACCGGCCTGATGGGCGGCAAGATGATCGCCGCAAATATGGCCAATCAGGTAGCGTCTTACCCCCTCATCCTGATTGACCAGCAGACCTGCCAGATTGACGCTATGATGGACGGAGCCTCTGTCACGGGTTTTCGCACGGCGGCCACTTCTGCACTGGCGGCAGGGGCGCTGGCAGGGGAAGAGTCGTGGCGCATCGCCATGATCGGCTCCGGCTTCGAGGCGCAAAATCATGTCCGGGCGCTGGCGGCACTGCGCAAGCCGGAAAGCGTGACGGTTTTCAGCCCCAATCCCGATAGCAGGCAGCGTTTTATCTGCGAACTGGCGGATCTGGATATTCCTGTCCTCTCGGCCAGCAGCGCGCAGGAAGCTGTTGAGGCAGCGAATATCATTATCTGCGCAGCCCGCTCGCATGATGAAAGCCCTGTGCTGCTTGGCGAGTGGCTCCGCCCCGGCATGACTGTTCTGTCAATCGGCTCGACCCTGCCCGAACAAAGGGAGGTTGATCCGGAAACCATCAGAAGAGCGGATCTCATCGTCTCGGACATGGTGGAAGAGGTCGTCCATGACACGGGGGACATGATTGCCGCCACGAAGGCCGGTATTTCCTTTGCCAACCGCATCACTTCGCTGGCCGAAGTCATATCTGGAAAGGTGACAGCTCGCCGCTCGGCAGATCAGATCATGCTCTACAAATCTGTCGGCGGCGCCCAGCAGGATCTGGCCATTGCCGCCATGTGCGTGCGCCGGGCGAGGGAAAGAGGGCTTGGCTCGCTCCTGCCTGCCTTCATCACCCCTATCCAGAAGGGCAAAAAATAGCAAAACTTTGCGGAAAAGGAGGGCCTATGCCCGGTTACACCAAGAATGAAGCACGCGACTGGGCACGGGAAAAGCTGCTTGGCGTTGCCAATGTCACCATCCCGACCATGCGCTCCAGCTTCGAGACGCTCAATGAGAAGGCGATCCGGCATGATGTCGAACTTGCCATCACCCATGGCTTTGTCGGCTCGCTGGCCTGTTCCGAAGTGGCGATTACGCTGGAGGAATATGCGCAGTTCACCCGCATCATGGCGGACCAGTCTGCCGGACGGCTGATTGTCGTGCATCACGCCGTCTTCAATACGCTGGAAGACAATATCAGGGCGGCAAGGCTGGCTGAGGAAGCAGGCGCGGAGCTGATGCTGCTGGGTTATCCGCCCTATTTCTACCCGACCGATGCCGAGGAAATATACGCCTATACCAAGGCTCTGTGCGATGCCACCGGCATGGCCGTCATGCTGTTTCCCATTCCGACCTGGGGCTTTGGCAGAATTGATCCGATCGACATCCCGAAAGCGGTTTTAAGACAATTGATCGACGAATGCCGCAATGTCGTTTCAATCAAAGCCGAAGGTGGCGCTCCGCATATTATGGGGGCGATTGACCTGCATCGTGAATTTCACAAGGATGTGGTGATTTCCTACCCGCTGGAACATGAATATGTCCCGCTGGCCCAGCTCATTGATGTGCCCTTTTGCGGCACCAATTATTCTGCCTATTACGGACCCACTCTGCCTGCGGTTTTCAATATGATCCGCTCTGGAGATTATGCCGGGGCGACAGAAATATTCTACCGGCTGGATGCAGCACGCAAGGCCTTTGGCTCTGTTCCGCAGGCGGGCAGCGGTCTGATCAACCGGATGCTGTGGAAATATGAAGGCTGGCTGCAGGGCTATAATGGCGGCCCGCTGCGCCATCCCACCGGGCGGGTTTACCAGCGCGACATGATCGCCCTCAGGAAAGGGCAGGAAAAATCCGGCCTCAACCCGACAGCAAGCCCGGATGAAGAGTTCTTCATCGGCCGGAACCCTGAATAGGATAATGCCCATGCTCAATAACAGCCTCAAGGATAGCCTCCAGGATCCGGACCTTTTGAAACAGGCCATGCTGATTGGCGCAGACTGGGTGCAGGCCGACAGCGGCGAAGTGCTGGAGGTGACAAACCCGGCAACAGGCGCCACCATTGCCCAGGTCCCCAAAGGCGGCGCTGCCGAAACCCGCCGGGCAATTGCTGCTGCTGAAACGGCCATGCAGACATGGCGCAAGGAACTGCCGAAAGAGCGCGGGGCTGTCCTGCGGCGTCTGTATGATCTCATCATTGCCAGCAAGGATGACCTCGCCCGGATCATCACCGCTGAACAGGGCAAGCCCTTTGCTGAAGCTCAGGGGGAAATCCTCTATGCCGCAGGTTTCATGGAATGGTATGCCGAAGAGGCGAAGCGGATATACGGTGATCTGATCCCGCAAAACCTGCATGGCAGGCGCATTCTGGTGCAGAAGGTGCCGATTGGTGTTTTTGCCGCGATTACGCCCTGGAACTTCCCGGCCGCCATGATTACCCGCAAGGCTGCACCCGGCTGGGCGGTGGGTTGCACCGGGGTCATAAAGCCTGCCAGTCAGACCCCGCTCACTGCACTGGCGCTGGGCGAACTGGCGCTGCGGGCGGGCCTGCCTGCCGGCGTGTGCAATATTGTCACCGGCAGTGCTGCCCCGATTGGTGATGAGCTGACCGGCAATCCGGCAGTGCGCAAGCTGTCTTTCACCGGTTCTACAGAAATTGGCGCAAAATTGCTGGAAAAATGTGCGCCGCAAATCAAGAAAACCAGCATGGAGCTGGGCGGAAATGCGCCCTTTATCGTATTTGATGATGCTGATCTTGATGTGGCTGTTAATGCTGCGCTGGTCGCCAAATATCGCAATAGCGGGCAATCCTGCATCGGGGCCAACCGCTTTCTGGTGCAGGACGGCATTTTTGATTCCTTCGCCGCAAGGCTGGCAAAGGAAACTGCAAAACTCACTGTAGGGGACGGCATGAGCGAAGGCGTCGCGATTGGTCCGCTGATTGATGAAAACGCCGTGCTCAAGGTGGAAAGCCACATTGCCAATGCCTTGGCAAACGGGGCCAAACTGGTGGCAGGTGGAAAACGCCATACATCGGGAGGGTTCTTCTTTGAGCCAACCGTGTTGGCGGATGTGCCGCGCAGTGCGGATATTTTTGCCGAAGAAACCTTCGGCCCGGTTGCCCCGCTGTTCCGCTTCAGGGATGAGCAGGAAGCCATCTCCATGGCCAATGACACACCCTTCGGCCTGGCAGCCTATCTCTGTGCCCGCGATGTGGGCCGCATTTTCCGTGTATCCGAGGCTCTGGAATTTGGCATGGTTGGTGTCAATGAGGGGCTGATTTCAACCGAAGTCGCGCCCTTTGGCGGTGTAAAAACCTCCGGTCTTGGCCGTGAAGGC
This sequence comes from Sphingomonadaceae bacterium, assembly GCA_047975785.1. Classification (GTDB taxonomy): domain Bacteria; phylum Pseudomonadota; class Alphaproteobacteria; order Sphingomonadales; family Sphingomonadaceae; genus JACXVD01. Next base: position 4,076 of record JBKEEC010000288.1, read on the forward strand.
TCACGCTATGGCGCGGATGAATATCTGGAAATGAAATATATCGCTCTGGGCGGGATCGGTGAATGATCTTCCGGCGCCAGAGACACGCAAGCACATATGTCATGAAGGTGGTATGGTGAGACGACGAACATTTTTGACCGGTGCGGCGACATCTTCCGCGCTTCTTGCGGCGGGTGTTCGGCCGGCCCTTGCTGCCGGTTCCCGGTCCATCCTGCCTGTTGCACTGGTAGATTACAGTCTTCCTGCCGCAGCTACTTTTACAAGGCGTATTCGCGAATATGGCGGACGGGTTGAACATTTTACCGGTGACATTTCCCGTCTCTGGCGCAAGTTGCTCCTTCCCCGATTGCAGGCTGCCCCTGTTCATCTGGCAGGTCTGACCGGGAGCGGCGCGCTATTTTGTCTTGAACGCTGGGCATGGGACCTGGGGATGCGTGTTGTCTTGCGCATCGACCATGTGCCGCAAGCAGATGGAAGCTGGCACCATCGTTCTGCTGCGGATTTACCGGATTCCGCGATCAGGCATCTGGAGAATGCAGGCAATGATTTTGCATCTCATGCAGCCGATATCGTTATTGCCGGCGCTCCGTTGCAGATTGATTGCACCCATGCTGCCGCTGTGCACAGCGCCGATAATATGCCGTCACCCACCGTAAGCTGGGTGATTGCGCCGACCACAAACCATCAGGCCAGAGGGGGGATAATCCTGTGACCTTGCCGCCAGATATATCCGTTTCGCAATGGGAAAATGCGCTCGCCGGTTTTCGTGCGGCCATAGGCGATGCCTGGGTTTTTACATCTGACGAGGATGTGGGGCTTTACCGCGATGCCTATTCTCCGGTCTGGGGTGAAACGGAAGAGCGGCTTGTTTCCGCTGCCGTGGCTCCCGCCAGTGTGGAAGAAGTGCAAGCGATAGTGCGAATAGCCAATCAGCAGCGTATTCCGCTTTACCCGATCTCGACTGGAAAGAATCTGGGTTATGGAGGGTCTGCCCCCAATTTGTCGGGTAGTGTGATTGTTGACCTCAAGCGAATGAACCGGATCATCGAGGTAAATGACCAACGAAATTTTGCGGTGGTTGAACCGGGAGTCTCCTATTTTGATCTTTATGAATATATCCAGCAGCACAAGCTGAAGGTCTGGATCGATTGCCCCGATCCGGGCTGGGGCAGTGTGATGGGTAATGCTCTGGAACATGGTGTGGGCCATACATGGGGGCAGTATAGAGACCATTTTTCCGTGCATTGCGGGCTGGAAGTGGTATTGCCAGATGGGGAACTGATGCGGACGGGCATGGGCGCATTGCCCGGTGCGCAAACCTTTGCCGATTTTGCTTATGGCTTTGGACCAGGGGTAGATGGCCTGTTTGCGCAGGCTGGGTTCGGTATCGTGGTCAAGATGGGCATTCATCTGATGCCGCAACCGGAGACTTTTCTGAGCCGTCATGTGCTGGTGTCCAGACGGGAAGATCTGATCCCGCTGGTCGAAATCGCCAATGAGCTGGAAGATGGCGGCCTGATCGGTATGCCGCTTTATGAATCGCCCATGTTCAAGGCCCAGTTTCAGGATCAGGCTTTGCGGGAAATTTCCCATAGTGCAGATGTCTGGAACGGGAATGCAATCAATCGCTATGCCAGCGAGAAGAATATGCCCGTCTGGTCGCTGGGCCTGAGTTTTTATGGTCCGGGCAAAGTGACCCAGGCCAGTTGGGAATATGCGCGGGAAAAGATCGCACGAGCCATTCCCGATGCAAGGTTTGAAGATATCGAAACGCTACGTTTTCCGCTGGATGAGGAACAGCAGGAGAAAGTCAGACACAAGGTTCTGACCGGTATTCCTAACATGAATGTCTTTGCCATGACTGCGCGTAGCCAGACGAACCCGGAGCCTGCTGATGGGCATCTGTTGTTCTCTCCCATGGTGGAGAGATCAGGTGAGGCTGTATTCAAGGCGCAGCGTATCTTTACCGAGGGGATGCGGGCTATGAAAACCGAATATCCCGATGCTTATGGCCCCTTTACTGCCCCGTTCACATGGTTCCCGCGTATTTTTGCCATGACTACCGGTATGCCGGTTTCGCGTTCCAACCCCGATCTTAACCGGAACTCGCGTGAAACCATGCGCAAGCTTATCGATCTGGGGGCGGAGAATGGTTATGGTGAATACCGCACTCCGCCCCTGTTTCAGGATCAGGTGATGGGGACATACAGTTTCAACAACAATATCCTGCGCCGATTTTGTGAAAGCCTCAAGGATGCGGTGGACCCCAATGGCATTATCGCGCCGGGTCGCGGGGGGTTCTGGCCACAATCCATGCGAGGTGATGGATCATGAGGCTGGCAGGGTTTCTCATTCCTGTTCTGTCGGGCCTTGTTGCTCTGCCAGCTATGCTTCTGGGCGCCTGTTCAGCCGACCCTGAGCGTAAGGAACCAATCAGTGCAGGTCAAAAGCTGTATGAATATCATTGTGCTTCATGCCATGGGCCGGGAATCGGCAATCCCGGTGCAGAATACCGCACCGGAACAGATGCCTTGCGGGTGAAATACAAAGGTGAACTTCCTGCCCTGCTCGCTGAGCGCACGGATTTGACCCCTGAAATGGTCGCCCTGTTTGTCCGCAACGGGGTTTCTATCATGGCCCCTTATCGCAAGACAGAAATCAGTGATGCCGAACTGGCGGAAATCGGACAATATCTCAGCAGAAACAACCCGGATGAGATTCTGTCGCAACTTTCGGTGGTGGAGTGAGGCTGGCTCTTTGTCTTTGTTGTTCAAGCGGCGAGGCTGTCGAACTGGTCGGCCAGGGACAGATTTTGGGCGTCATTGGCTGTGACCATCTGGCCTTTGCGGATCATGTGGATCAGTTCGATGCCGTAGAGGATGATAGAGGCGCTTCGATCGGACTTGAAACCCAACATCAGCCTGATCCGGCGCTTCACCCGGCGATGGTCCTGCTCGATCCTGTTGTTCATGTATTTACTCTGTCGGACCACGA
>JBKEEC010000289.1:0-4726 GCA_047975785.1 Sphingomonadaceae bacterium
AGCTCAGCCTGGTAGAGCACTGTCTTCGGGAGGCAGGGGCCGGAGGTTCGAATCCTCTCTCCCCGACCAATAAATTCAGACATTTACGGCTCCTATAGCTGTGATGTATTCCGGTGTGGCTCCGGTGAAGGCACCGGGCGCCAAGGCTTCAATCTGATCTATAATCTCTTCTGTAGCGCGCAATGCAAGTCCCATATATTCAGGTTGTTGCAGCGCATACAGGTCACTGATGTCGCCCTGCTGGTGCCCAAGCATGAGTTTGCCCTGTGGCCAGTTAGCCTGACCGAGTTCACGCCGCACCAGATGTGCCATAGATCGCCGTATCAACTTCGGGCCGGTCTCGCGTTCGCGAGGCAATCCCAGCTCATTCTGCATGGCTTCGAATGCCTTGCGGACTGATTTGACCCGGACGAAATGCCCTTCAGTCTGCTCCATAAGTGGCGCCAATTGTCGTGCCGCAGGAATTACCGGTCTGTGCTTCTTCGTCTGCGCCCGGTTGACGGGATTTAAGTGGATCACATTCGCGTGAGCATCCCATTGCTTACGCTTCGGCTCCGTAGAAAAATCGTGGGCGGCATCCGGCCTGCACCACGTTGCAGCAGAAAACTGTAGGAAGCGCAGCAACGGCTCCCTCTGTAGTCGAATCTTATTGGCGATCTTCGCGGACCATTTTTTCTGCCCCGTCCATTTCGGATGTAGACAATAATCAAACATGCGAGCAAGCTCCAACACGTCCGACCGATAGGTTGGCGGCCTGCTAACCTCTGTAGTCTTCAGAGCCTTCACCTTTGCAGGTGCCACTATATTCTTCTTGCTGTACGCCCAATTGATCGCGGCGATAAGTTGCCTCACGGATCCTTCCGTCGTGCCCAGAGCCCTGTCCCGTTCTTTTCGATTTTCACCTTTCCCGACTACGACCTTTTGCTCCTGCGACCAGGTCCGAAATTCCGAGACAAGAGCCTCGTCAACTTCTTCACACAGGATCTCCGTCTTGTGTTTCTCCTCAAGAAATTCTTGGAAATGCGCAATTCGCGGTCGCACGGTTGCGAAACATTTGGTGTCAAGCTTAACGACCAGGTAGTCGACCAACGCTTGGACTAAGAGATAACCTGTCGGCTTTTCGAGCTCTCTGCCGCAGCACGGACACATGGTCGCGCCCCGCTCATGTTCGAGGTAGAATTTGTCGAGTTCTATTTCTGCGGCATGCAGATCGACTTTAGACGTCGATTTGGATCGGACTCGTCCAGCTCCGGGGTCGTACCAGAAGATTTGCCAGTATTTCGACCGGAGTTTTCCGTTCTTCTTTTTGTCCATTGCGAGCCAATATCTTCCCCGGACGAATTGGGGTTTTGCGTCTTTTTGCATTGTTCTTCGAGCTCCTTCGTTTCTGCGTCAAAAATCAATCGAGCGGCGCCGACTTCGTACATCGCCAGGATTTCGTCGGTGGGAAACTGCACTGCCCTGCCTGAGTCGGCCGCCTTCCGAAGTCGGTTGGACAGGCTCCGGATCGGAATGCTCATGGTTTTGCTCCAACATTATTTGCCGCATCTAGGAGCCACCCCGCGACATCGGTGGTAAGGGCAAAGGTCCCCCGCCTTCCGGGAATTCGGAATGTGCGAACTTGCACGCGTCCACAACGACGGGCCTGCCAGAATGCCGCAGGGGTCGGGTAACCGAGCGCGGCGACCAAATCTTGCCCCGTCAAAAGCGGGCCATACTCAGCCAACATCAGGGCGCCCATGTCAGGTTCCGTCTGATCTGATTTGCACTGGTTTTCCATGACTCACCTCGAAACATCGCTTGTTGCGTGAGGTTGAGCAGACTGTATTCTGATCGGCACCCGGAATGTTATTCGTTTAAGTCTCCACCTAATGCCCGACCCGAAAAAACCCAAGAAATCGCGCCAGGCGCGATTGGATGAAGACAGTCCAAATCGAATTAGAACAATGGTTTGGTTCGATGCGGTCCGGGTCGCCTCTGGCTTGCCAACAGCCGAAAAGATTGAGGCATATCTCGAGCCAGAGAAGGTCAAGCGGTCAGGCGGCAAACTTTCGAAGTGGGCGAAATACCGCGACGGCAGATCGGTGCCGAAGGATCCCAGCCCTCAAGACAATTCCATCGAGATCGCCGAGGCCGCACTGCCCGGTACTGCCCGATGGTTCCGAAGCCCTATCTGGAAGGTGCTTTGCGGAGAAACAATCTCGTGGATCGCTCTGCACGAACATCTGTTTTTCTCGAGCAGCGCCGGAAGTTTTCTGTTTCCAGATCCAGTCCTGTTCGACGGAAAACCTGTGTTGGAGTTAGACGCAAGTCAGACCCTGGATTGCCAGAGCCTCGACAGCATCGAACTGATCGAAGCGGTTGTTTTGCTCTTGGAGAGAGGTCGCGAGGCTCAGTCCGTTCAGCAAATGCAATCGGCTTCCCAACTCTACGAAATTACGACGAAAAAAGTCGCACGCATTCCAGAGCTGGCGCGCAACTACGGAAATTTTCTCGATGCCGTCGAACGAAGATTCTTCCCTCTACTAGCCCGAGGTCATGACGATCCATTTTCACCATGGCATGTCAGATTGAAGAGCGACACGGAATTTCAGGTTACTGAATACGCGCTCGAGCAGGCGCTTGTCCCTCCCTACCGTAAACAATAACGCCTCCCGAGAAAACCGCTATAAATCATTACATTATGATTAATCAAAGCCGGACAAATCAGCCCCTATCCTGCGATTCCCGCGACGATCGCCAGTAGCAGAATGCCGAAAATGATGCTGCCACACCCACGGACGAGGGCCATCACCAGTCCTTCAGTCCATCCTGCAGCCACACGGCCTTGGTCTGGACTTCGACCGGTTCACCACGGGCAAGCGATTCTTGGTCAAAGAACAGCCGGGTAAGGTTGCGGCATTCGACCCAATAGCGGCGATTTTGCATTGGTGAGCGGGTGGTGATTTGCGAATTTTCGACGTAATCGCAATCCTCGTAAAGCGCCGCGATGTTGGCTGCTGCCAGGCGATCTGCATTGATGTCGCTCACTGCTCCGCCGAATTTGCGGAAGGTGGTCGGATATTCAGCGCGGGTGTAGGCGCCGCTGGCAATAGAACTGATGCCGACGGGGGCGGTTCTCCGGGCAAAGACCGGAACTTCCGGCGACGGTGCGACCATATCGGCTTCGGGCGAGGCATTTTCGGCGGCGACCGCTGAGGGTGGATTCGGAGCCATTGCAGCCGAAATCACGCCGATGGCAACGATAATGCCGACGCCGGAGAGGATGAGTTTGTCCGTACTTTTCATGGCTCCAGTTAAGCGCGAACCAGTTGAAAATTAGCTAAGAATCAGCCCGCCGACACCTTCTTTCGCCGCCCGCGTTTGGGTTTGGGTGCGGCGGCGCGTTGGGTGCGGATGCGGTCGAGGAGGAGGTGTGCGGGTTCGTCGGCGGGGTCTTGCGGGACAAGTTCGCCACGAAAGGCGCGGGCGAGGATCGCGGCTTCCATCCGGTCGAGCAGCGCGCGGGCCTTGGCGGCCTCGGCCTCGAGGCGGTCTGCGCGGGCGAAGGCGGCATTAAGTAAACGGAGAATTTCTTCCTGCTCTTCCGCAGGCGGAAGCGGAATTCCCAGAGCCTTCAATTTTGTGCCGTTTACATTGGCCTGTCCAACCTGCTGACTGGCCACCTTGTCGATCCACGCCCTGCCGTATGGCGAATTGATATAGCGTGCCAGCAAGTCAGGCATAATGGCGCTGCACTTCAGGCGGATAAGGTACGAAGCATAGGAGGCAGGGCAATCACGGCCTCGAAAAACCGCGCTCTTTCCGACTAATTCGAAGCTGTTTGTCCGATTGAACAGGAGGTCGCCTTCATCCAGGAAAAGGCCCGGGAACTCGAAATGATCGGAGGGCAGGAACTTCAGATTGCTCCAATCAAGTTCTCCACGCTGGATATTCCCCATACGCAGGACCGGAATCCCACTGGCATCATCCGACGTTTTCGAGGAGGAACCATATTGCGCGACAGCGATCAGTTCATCAACCGACGCCCAGCGCCATTCCTCTGGTAATTCAATCTCGGGTTTCCAGTCGATCTCGGACGCGGGTTTTCGGCGCTTTGATCCGGCCACACTGACAAATGCTGCGGCGGTATCGGCATGGGAAGCAGCAGAATGCCCCGGATTTTTTCTGCGCCATGCGTTGGTGAGAACACCGGCAAAAGCGTCTTTCACTGCAGCTTGGCGCATCCTCTCCGCCAAGACCGGCACCCGATCCAGTTCCGCGCGGGCGCGGGTAAGGCGGGCGGTCAGCGCGTCCAGCTTGGCGACGATGCGGCGCTGTTCAGCCAGTGGGGGGAGCGGGATACCAAAGCGCTGCAATGCCACTTGTGGGAAGTGCTTAATGGTCGTCCCAGTGAGATGATCGTCAAAGAGCTGGTTGGCTGCCGCGAATGCAAGGAACTGAGCAGCATATGCGGGCTCGATTCCTTCGAGTGTCCGAACGCGGTGTAGAGCCTTCTGGAACACAAGCCGTTGAGGACCGCCACGCCATACGGCACAACGCCCCGGCTCACCTCCTTCGCAAACAAAAAGATCCCCGTTACGCACGGCCAATGCGGCAAACTCGTCGTCTGTGACCTTCATCTCCTGCAAGTCTGACAGGTCAAAGTCGCCCCAACGGACGTTCACATTGCGAAGGTATGGGACCGGTTCGCCCTTGTTCTTGGCGGCATCCAGCATTTTGCCGA
>JBKEEC010000290.1:0-8324 GCA_047975785.1 Sphingomonadaceae bacterium
ATAAATGCTTTTTCAACCTCGCCGGTCACAAAGGGGAGCGCCATCAGGACACAGTCGCTGCGGCCATGATTAAGCGATTCGAGCGCATCTCCTGTGGTTTCCTCACGCAGAAACAGGTTGAGCGAGGGGCGCTCCATCCTCAGACGGGGCAGCATTCGGGGCAGCATGAAGGGAGCAATTGTGGGGATAACGCTCATGCGCAATTCGCCTGAAAGCGGTTTGCCTGATGCCTGAACCAGTTCTGCCAGTTCCTCTGTTTCTCGCAATATACGATGAGCCTTGGCAACGACATGGTTGCCTAGAGGAGTAAACCGGACCACCCGGCGGGTGCGCTCCACCAGTGTAACCCCCAGCAAGGTTTCCAGTTCACGGATTCCGGCAGAAAGGGTGGATTGTGACACAAAGCAGGCAGTGGCTGCCCGGTGGAAATGTCCGTGCTCTTCAAGGGCAACCAGATATTGTAGTTGCTTGATAGTGGGCAGATAGGTGCTCATTCGTTTTCCGGGGTGATGGCAAGAGCTTCCGCCAGTGAATCAATATGTGTCATGGTCAGGTGGCCATTCCTGACTGCAAAAGCGAGCTTCCCTTCTACAAGTTCCAGTGCATCACGGCCAAATACATCGTAACGCCACCCTTCCAGAACGGACACATTGCGCAATCCGGCAGCAAGCGATTCCAGTTCATCACTGCGAGTCAGCAATCGTGGGGCAACGTCGATTTCCCTGGCTCGAATCTTGAGTAACAGCTTGAGCAAATCCGCGACGAGCGCCCCCTGTTTTCCCAAGGGGGCACCGCGCCTGTTTTTGTCCGGCATTTCGGACTTGTCCAGTGGCTGCGCATTATTGACAGTCTTCATCATCCGCTTGCCAATGTCATTATCTTTCCAGGCAGCAGACAGACCTCGCACTCTGGTCAGGTCAGCCTGTTTGCGCGGTGGGTGGCTGGCAATATCGGCAAGAGTTTCATCGCGCATGATCCGGCCACGAGGGATGTCCTTGTGCTGGGCTTCTTTTTCGCGCCATTCAGCCAGCGCTTTCAATCGGCCCAGAACTTGCGGATTGCGACCTGCCTGCCGGATTTTCCGCCATGCCTGTGACGGATCATTTTGATAATTGGCCGGATTGGCCAGCTTTTCCATTTCGGCATTGAGCCATTCCCCCCGTCCGGTTTCTACCAGACGATCAAGAATCTTGGGAAAGATCAGGGCCAGATGCGTGACATCCCCAATGGCATATTCAATCTGGCGTTCCGTCAGGGGGCGGCGGCTCCAGTCAGTGAAACGGGCGCCCTTGTCGATCTGGATGCCTAGCCAGCTTTCCACCAGATTGGCGTAGCCTATTTGCTCTGACTGGCTGATTGCCATCATGGCGATTTGCGTATCAAAAATCGGATGTGGGGTTTTTCCCGTCAGGTTGAAAACAATCTCTACGTCCTGCCCTCCGGCATGAAATACCTTGAGCACATCTTCATTTTCAACCAGCAGATCGAGCAGGGGGGCAAGATCCAGACCCTCTGCCATCGGATCAATTGCAGCAGCTTCTTCTGTATTGGCGATCTGGACAAGACACAATTCGGGCCAATAGGTATTTTCCCGCATAAATTCTGTGTCTACCGTTACAAAATCAGATCGGGAAAGGCGCTCACACAGTTCTGCAAGCGGCTCGGAGGTGGTGATCAGGTCGTGAATAATCATGGTGCATTTCTTTGTTAAGGCGGAGTGCCGCCATTCGGCCAAGGCCATGTAAACGGGCAAAGCTTGACAAACTTCGCCCTTTCCCCTGTTAGCGCGCCCATTACATTCAGCATTATATAATGGATGCGCAAGGCGCGCCCATAGCGCCAGTGCCTCCTGTTTGGAAAGAGATTAGATGCATCTTTATCGCACACATTATTGTGACGCCTTGCGCAAAGGCAATGTCGGGGACACTATTCGCCTGTCGGGGTGGGTTCATCGTAAACGCGATCATGGCGGCGTTCTGTTTGTCGATTTGCGTGACCATTATGGTATTACGCAGCTTGTCGCGGATGAAGATTCCCCTGCACTGGAAATACTGGACCGCCTGCGCGTGGAAAGTGTTGTTACCATAGATGGTGAAGTCAAGGCGCGCAGCGAATCAACCATCAATCCCAATTTGCCGACTGGCGAGATTGAGGTTTTTGTCAGAAATGCCGTAGTGTTAAGCCGTGCGGAAGAATTGCCACTGCCAGTAGCCGGTGAGCAGGATTACCCTGAAGATATCCGCCTGAAATACCGCTTCATTGATTTGCGCCGCGAAACCCTGCACGCAAATATCGTCAAGCGGACGAAAATTATCGCCGATATTCGTCAGCGGATGGAAGGGGTTGGCTTCACGGAATATTCTACCCCCATTCTCACGGCCTCCAGTCCCGAAGGGGCCCGCGACTTTCTGGTGCCCAGCCGTATTCATGCAGGAAAGTTTTATGCGCTGCCACAGGCGCCTCAGCAATATAAGCAACTATTGATGGTCGCAGGCTTTGATCGCTACTTCCAGATTGCGCCCTGTTTCCGGGATGAAGATCCGCGGGCAGACCGCCTGCCCGGAGAGTTCTACCAGCTTGATCTAGAAATGAGTTTTGTCACTCAGGAAGAGGTGTGGGAGACGATGGAGCCGGTGATCGCCGGCGTGTTCGAGCGGTTTGCGGACGGACGCAAATATACTGCCGCGGGCGAATTTCCTCGTATCCCATATGCAGAATCCATACTGAAATATGGCACGGACAAACCAGACCTTCGCAATCCGCTGATTATTTCCGATGTGACAGATCATTTCGCCTCGTCAGGCTTCGGGCTGTTTGAAAAGATTGTGGCCGGCGGTGGTGTTGTGCGTGTTATTCCTGCCCCCGGAACTGCTGACAAGAGTCGCAAGTTCTTTGATGACATGAACAACTGGGCTCGTAGTGAAGGCTTTGCAGGGCTTGGTTATGTGACGCGCAAGGCCGGCGAATTTGGCGGGCCGATTGCAAAGAACCACGGTGCAGAACGTATGGAGCTGCTTTACGAGGAGCTTGGTCTTGGCTCCGATGACGGCCTGTTCTTCGCTGCCGGAAAAGAAGGCGAAGCGGCCCGTCTGGCTGGCGCAGCACGCATCCGGGTTGGTGAGGACCTGGGCCTGATTGAGCAAGGCGCATTTCGCTTTGCCTGGATTGTCGACTTCCCCTTTTATGAGTGGGATGAGGATGAGAAAAAGGTTGAGTTCAGCCATAATCCGTTTTCCATGCCGCAGGGCGGGTTGCAGGCGCTGGAAAATGATGACCCACTGACAATTACAGCTTTCCAGTATGATCTGGTGTGCAACGGTTATGAAATTGCATCGGGTTCGATCCGGAACCACCAGCCGGAAGTCATGGTCAAGGCGTTCGAGCTTGTTGGATTGAGCAAGCAGGATGTCGAGGATCAGTTTGGCGGGCTATATCGGGCATTTCATTATGGCGCTCCCCCGCATGGAGGGATGGCCGCCGGAGTTGACCGGATCGTAATGCTGCTGTGCGATGCCGTCAATTTACGGGAAATTACCCTGTTTCCGATGAATCAGCGCGCGGAAGATCTGCTGATGGGCGCACCCTCTCCGGCAGAACCGAAGCAATTGCGTGAGTTACATGTGCGTGTTGTGGAGCCACCCAGGGAAAACGGATGACACAATACCAGCCGCCGGTCTGCCCATCCGGAATGTAAACAATTGTGAGGCCTGATTGCGAAATGGCTTCGAACTTGTAAAAGTTCGGAGCCATTTCTTTAGGTTATTCTATTGTCATAGGGTCCATTTTATCATGAGGCGGGGTTCAGCATTGCGAGATACAGGCATGTGCCAGTGTTTATGTGCTGAAGACGCGCGGACTTCTATCGTGCCTATTGTGCGTGACCGTTTGCCCCATCTCTGCTTTTACGCATTCTGTTCACTGGTCAGGAGTGGCCTCTGATGGAGAGGCGCCCCAAAGCAGTCGGGCCGACTATCAGGCAGATTCTAACCCGCGGTCATTTGCGTCTCGTCCTGTTTGCGGTAGCCTTTGCGGCGCTCGGACTTTTGGCATCGGGTATCTTCACGCTGCGCAGTTACGAATATCAGAATCAGGAACTGGCTGGAAAATCTGTCGCATATTATGCGCAGCCCGCGCTCATTTACGGTGACAGACAAGGGGCGCAGGAAGCAGTCGATTCTATTCGCGGCATTACCAGCGTAGAGAAGGCCTCGATAAGGGACGCTCAAGGGCAATTTGTGGCTGGCTGGTCGCGTAGCAGGGCAGACTCCGACACGGGTGTCCAGGCATGGGCCAATCGAATTTTCTGGCCAGAGGCCTTGCTCATTCCGGTGGATTATGAAGGAGAGCGGATTGGCAGCGTGGCCATTCGCGGTAATGCACAAGGATTGGCCGGATATGCAGTTTCCGGCCTGCTGATCGCCCTGTGTTGTCTGGGCATTGCTCTGGTTGCGACCCGCATTCTTGCCCGCGATCTGGAAGCTCAGGTGGTCGAGCCGCTGGAGCATGTGGCTGACGTTGCCAATTCTGTTCGGTTTGAAAGAAACTTCTCGCGGCGCGTTTCCCTGTCAGGTGTGCGGGAAGTGGATCAGTTCGGGCAGGATTTTAACGCCCTGATGGAAGAGCTTGATGGCTGGCAATCCCATCTGACAACAGAAAACCGGACGCTTGCTCACAAGGCGGAGCACGATTCCCTGACAGGGCTGGGGAACAGAATGCGCTTTGAGCGAGTTCTGGATGAGATGATTTCTATTAGTGACGTCACCAAAATGCGCTTCACCATGCTGTATTTTGACCTTAACCGATTCAAGGAAATCAATGATCGTTTCGGTCATCATGCGGGTGATGCGGTTTTGTCTGAATTTGCCACTCGTCTGCGTAATTGTGTCCGGGATAGTGATCAATTGTTTCGCCTGGGGGGGGATGAATTTGCACTTCTGCTTGATCCGGTCCGCGAGGTTGTAAAAATTGACCATGTGATTGCCCGGATTCGTAAAGCACTTCATGTGCCTGTTGAAATTATGGACAAAGAGAGATTCACGGTCCGGATCAGCGTAGGCTCATCAACTTATCCGGAAAATGGCATCGATGCCGATTCCCTTTTTCGACATGCTGATGCAGAAATGTATGAACAGAAGCGCAGGGGCGAAAGCTACGCTTGAGTCGATCTCAGGCCGTGAATCGAATGTGAAATGTGCATAATGCGGTCCTGCCGGTCCCGATAAGGCCCTGTTCGGGCTTTCTGCCTGATAAAAAACCTTCAAAATGCACAGTTTCCGACTGGTATGCGTTAACAATGCAGCTATCCTCTTGCCAGCGCCTCAAGTGTTGATTAGGGCAGGGGCAACTTTTCTGACCCCAAGTTTTTGAGAGGGAAAATATGAGCGATACCGCTGATCGGGTTTCCAAGATTGTTGTTGAGCATCTGGGCGTTGAAGCCGACAAGGTGACTCCGGATGCGAGTTTTATTGATGATCTGGGCGCTGACAGTCTCGACATCGTTGAACTTGTTATGGCATTTGAGGAAGAATTCGGCGTTGAAATCCCCGATGATGCCGCCGAAAAAATCACCACTGTTGGTGATGCGACCAAGTTCATTGAAGAGAATAAAGGCTAAAGCCTATCCCGCCGCACTCGCCTGACGGCAGGTCGGCGGGGGTTTAACAGGCTCGACCCGGTTTATGGGGCGGGCCTGTTGTGATTTTTGCCTGACATATTTACGGAGAACGGAATGCGCCGTGTTGTCGTAACCGGAATTGGCCTTGTCACCCCTCTGGGAGGTGATGTGGAAACGACCTGGAAAAATATTATCTCGAGCGAGAGCGGCGCTGGAAGAATTACGCATTTTGATCCAGCCGATCAGAAGTGTCAGATCGCCTGTGAGGTAAAGCCCAAGGATGATCCCTGGGGCTTTGATCCGGATAAGCGGGTAGATCACAAGATCCAGCGACAGGTTGATCCGTTCATCATCTATGGCATTGATGCGGCAGGACAGGCGCTTGAAGATGCCGGGCTGACCGAAATGGATAATGACCTGATGCTGCGCACGGGTTGTTCAATCGGCTCAGGTATTGGCGGCCTTCCTGGCATCGAGAGTGAATCACTGGTTCTGGATAAACGCGGGCCGGGCAGGGTTTCACCGCATTTTGTTCACGGCAGGCTGATAAACCTGATTTCGGGGCAGGTTTCTATCAAATATGGATTAAAAGGGCCAAACCATGCAGTCGTAACTGCTTGCTCAACCGGCGCTCATTCCATTGGCGATGCGGCCCGCATGATCCGTGATGGCGATGCAGATGTTATGCTTGCTGGTGGAGCGGAAGCAGCGATTTGCCCGCTCGGCATAGCAGGATTTGCTCAGGCGCGTGCCCTTAACATGAGCTATAATGACCGGCCAAAAGAGGCAAGCCGCCCCTATGACAAGGACAGGGACGGATTCGTTATGGGCGAGGGTGCAGGGGTTCTGGTTCTGGAGGACTATGATCATGCCAGGGCACGCGGGGCCAAAATCTATGCCGAAGTCGTGGGATATGGCCTTTCGGGCGATGCCTATCATGTTACTGCCCCGCATCCTGACGGGGATGGCGCCTACCGTGCCATGCAGATGGCATTGAGCAAGGCAGGTGTAACACCTGCCGATATTGATTACATCAATGCACATGGCACATCGACCATGGCCGATACGATTGAACTGGCCTCAGTGAAGAGCCTGTTTGGCACGTCTATCGGTGATGTGTCCATGAGTTCAACCAAATCTGCTATCGGACATTTGCTGGGAGCAGCCGGGGCGGTAGAGGCAATTTTCTGTATTCTTGCCATAAGAGACCAGATCGTTCCTCCCACCCTGAATCTTGTGACTCCCGATGAGGGGACAGAAGGGGTTGATCTCGTGCCTCTGAAAGCCCGCAAGAGGGCGGTTAATGTGGTCCTGAATAACAGTTTCGGATTTGGCGGAACCAATGCCAGTCTGGTGATGAAGCGGGTCGATTAAAATGATGCGTCGCGGCTGCGGCTTGCTCGTCGCGATAGTTGTTCTGGTTACAATCGGTTTCTCAATTTACGCCTGGGGGTGGTATGGTCGCGATCAGGTAGAGGAAGATACAACCTTCATCGTTCCCTCAGGCAGTTCTCTGGCGCGTGTCGCTGGGCAGCTTGAGGAAAAGGGCCTGCTCCATTCGGCAAGGGGCTTTCTCAATCGTGCCCGGATATTTGGCAGCAATGATCCGATCAGGGCGGGGGAGTTTCTTCTGCCTGCCGGGGCAAGCTCGTCCGATATCCTTGATATTTTCCAGCACGGGGACATGGTCAATCGCTATATTACCGTGCCCGAGGGTATGCCTTCCATTCTTGTGTATGAAAGGTTGATGGCAGAACCCCTGCTTACCGGAACAATCCCCGTTCCGGCAGAAGGGTCTATCCTTCCGGATACATATTCGTTTGAACGTGGTGAAGCCCGGTCTGATGTGGTCGCGCGCATGCAGGGGGCCATGCACCAGACCGTGACTGAATTATGGGGGAAACGCTCTGGCAATTTTGTGGTCAAGACGCCGGGAGAAGCCGTTATCCTTGCTTCTATTGTCGAGAAGGAAACAGGGAAGCCTGAAGAGCGTGAAATGGTTGCAGGATTATACTCCAATCGACTTCGCGAGGGCATGTTGCTGCAGGCTGATCCGACAATCATTTATCCGATCACGAAAGGCAAGCCACTTGGTCGGCGCATCCGCCAGTCTGAAATTGCTGCGATCAATGATTACAATACCTATACAATGACGGGGTTGCCCGTTGGACCAATTACAAATCCGGGGCGCGAATCAATTGCGGCAGTGCTCAGCCCTGCCAATACAAAGGCACTGTATATGGTTGCTGATGGTCAGAAAGGTCATGTCTTTGCCGAAACGCTTGATGAGCATAACGCCAATGTGGAAAAATGGTTTGCGATACGGCGCTCACGGGGCGAGATGTAGGTTGACCGTTGGCAATACCGGCTCTAAACGGCCCGCCTGACGGGTTGGAATCAAGGCCCGGACCCTTTCTGGGGCGGAGTAGCTCAGGTGGTTAGAGCAGCGGAATCATAATCCGCGTGTCGGGGGTTCGAGTCCCTCCTCCGCTACCAATTTTCTGTATCCCGGCATGTGCTGATGGTTGAAAAATCCCATGATTTCCGATAGTTTGAAGGCATTCACTGGTTGTCAGTGATTGCCTCTATTTGCCTGTAATCGCGCTTGATGGGGGCCTGATTTGGGGGCTTCGCAAAGCCCCTTCGAAAGCGAGGCCCCCAATGCCGCTTACAGATACCGCAGTCCGCAACGCCAAGCCCAAGGGTAAGC
>JBKEEC010000291.1:0-2396 GCA_047975785.1 Sphingomonadaceae bacterium
ACGCTCCGGGAGTCTATGGCAGCGTACCAAGCCTGCGTGGCGGCGTGGTTGTTAAGGAGGACTTCTCCATCGAAAGCGAAGTTAGCGACGTGCCAGCGATCCATTGAGCCGTTGGGTTTTGCCGTACTTGCGAACTCCCATCACTCCCGTTGACCGTCCCGGCTCAGCTACCGGATCGTGCCTGCGCAATGTTGGAATCTGACGAGCACACCGAACACAGCGCCAGCTGTTGGTGAAGCTGAGTTAGATCAGCGAGTTACGGCTGATTTTGGCGGTGAGCATCTTCTGTGCCGGTTGTGACCCGGTGGCAAATCAGCGGCACAGGCCGGGTCAGTTTTAAACGCTCATTGACATAATATTATCAAGTAATCAGTTGCTTGTGCCCTTCAGGCGCTATGCAACAAAGCCCATTCAGAGAAGACATTCGGTCTTAAGCCATTGAAGCACAATCGATACCGCCTTCTCACTCAAGTCCGCTTGACCCTGATAATAATGGTTAGCTCTCTTGATCTGGTAATAGGCTTTGTGTGCATGCGTCACTGCATCGAACTGTCGTAAGGCGTGACTTGGGGTCGCCGCATCGTCGGCGCTATTGTTAATCACCAAGACGGGAACTGTCACCGCCGCCAAGCTGCGCAACCCATCGGCGTTGGCATCGTCATAGCTCCATTGCGATAGCCAGCTTCGCAACGTTGCGAAGCGGGCCAAGCCCACTGGCCCCATATTCACGATTCGGGGATCGCCGAGATAACACCAGCCAGGCTTACGATCATTGGGATCAATAGCGGGATCGAGCCAGCGCGGGTCGGCCATAGTACCATGCGTAACGAAGGCGAACTCCTCATCGGGGCGGCCGGTCACCTGAAGGTGGGCCAGCTTCTCCTTCACCCAAGCGGTGATACGACGGTTGCGCGCTATTTGCGCAGCCCGGTAACGCGAAAGGAATTCGGCCGAATATGGCGGCTTCACCTCATTGCCGAACAGATCTAGCGATGAATCTCGCTTGTCTGGATCATTCTCGTCGAGAATTGATGGGTCCATCCATTCCGTCAACGTTTCGTGACGCGAAACATGTGCTGCCATCTGGATAACGGCATCGGCAGGAATCAGGCCGGCCAGGGTAAGATCAGGCCCGCCCCCGCCGGGACTATCGGTGACCGTAGGCTTTTCGGCTTGCGCCTGATAGAAGGCTGACAACGATCCCCCGCCACTCCAGCCGAGCAGAACGACCCGTTTATATCCGAGACGCTCCCGAGCATACCGGACGGCCGCTCCTAGATCGAGCGTGACCTTTTCCATGATCAACGCAGAATCGGTACCGCGATAACGACTATCAACAGCTAGAATATGGAGTCCGGCTCCTGCGAATTGCTTCATGATTGAGAGGCCGCCTGTACCACCGATCGGATGCATCGAAATTAGCACTGTTTCCGAATTCGCTTCGGAGCGCAACAACATACCCGATAGTGCGACGACACCTTCTGCACCGCCGTACGTGTCTTTAAAAATCGCCTTTTCGTTGAAGACAATCCAGAAGGGGCGTCGAGTGACACTCAAATTCTTGGCCATGTTTCTGTATCCCTGTTGTACTGTATCGCCGCAGAAATTCTGACGATGACCGGCATAAAACGGACTAAGGCTATTTATTTCGAACGCGCGGGAACCGGCGGATCGGCCATGCTCATCCGACTGATCAACTTTTCGTCGGATGCCGACAGCATCTTTTCGTACATCGCTGGCGGATAGCGCAGATGAGGCTTGTCATCAGCGAAAGGTGGCTGCTGCACGGCGTCGACCGCTGGTCGGGCTAGGGGCTCGGGATT
Source organism: Sphingomonadaceae bacterium (assembly GCA_047975785.1). Taxonomy (GTDB): domain Bacteria; phylum Pseudomonadota; class Alphaproteobacteria; order Sphingomonadales; family Sphingomonadaceae; genus JACXVD01. Next base: position 1,824 of record JBKEEC010000291.1, read on the forward strand.
GCGATAGGTGGTCAGTTCCTCGGCCGAAATATTAGCGAGCGCGACGACCTCCGGATCGATCCAGCTGTCGCTGTCGATCGGTTCCTTTGAAGTCGCGATTTCTAGCGTCAGCCGTTCCGGGCCAGCGAAATCAAGCGACTGGCACATGCCATGGTCAAATGGCCCGAAGGCTGGGATGCCATGCTCGCGAAGCCTGTCGCGGAAGGCGAACAAATCGTCGAGACTATCAACGTTTAGCGCAACATGCTGCATCGTACCCGGTGCTGAAGCGCCGCCCATATGAGGCGCATGTGTAACACCATCTTCCGATTGTATTTCCTTGTTATCTGGTGTAAAAATGAATGCTAGCAAGCTTTTTTCATTAAGCCTTAGGAAGGCGTGCCACGCATTGTCGACGCCGTGCATCCAGTAGAGCGCTACCAGTTCGAGGCCGAGCACCCGCGAAAAAAAATCGATCTGCTTCTTGATGTCCGCAGTGCTGATCGCAAGGTGGTGAACGGTGTTGATTGAACCCATCTCAATTCTCCAATTCTGGTCAGGGGAGTTGTGCGGAGGCGAGGCGGCGAAGCGCCA
>JBKEEC010000292.1:0-3316 GCA_047975785.1 Sphingomonadaceae bacterium
CGCGCAGGATCGAGAACGCCATTGCGCAGGCGGCAGGACTGAAACCCGCGCAGCTGTGGCCGGATAACTACCCAGATCAAAAGGAGACAAAGATGAATGCTTAGGAAACACTGCATTGTAATCGATGCGTGTACCCTGGAAATGAAGGACCCCGACGCTGCTTGCAACAGCGACGGGGCCATGAAAGATCAAGGATCCAACGCCTCTGACCTCCTTCATTCTCCGGGTTTTGTCAAGGTCCGAGGGCTTCCTCGGGCCAAGGTGAATTGCGGCCATCGCGAATGTCGTGATGAAGAAAGGAAATCAGATGAAAATTCAATCGAAGTGCCCGAGCGACGGAAATTTGATCCGTCCGAAATTGGCTCCCACACCGGCAGAAATGTATCCGCTGGAGCATCGGTATGTTCGCGACTCCAAGCCCGATCATTCTGACGTCCGGATTATCCGGGCATCCGATGGCGGAGCGTTGCGGACGTTTAACGGCGGTCTCGCTCACGAGAATGGTTGGTTCGCGAGCCGCAAGGCACGTCGGCTGCTGCATTATGAAGGTGTAACGCAGCTTGCGTTCATCATGCGCGCGGAAGTCGAACACAGCGTTGTCCGGATGGCGACCGAGGCTGTTCGGTTCGAGTTTTCCGGTGATGATGGCAAAGAAACTTACACTTCGGACGTCGAACTGGTCGATCCGGACGGTATCAGCACGATTGTCGAGATCAAGCGCGACCGGCGTGATCTTGGCGATCCGGCTTACCGGGCGAAACTCGCCCGGGTGAAACGCATCTGCGACGAGCAAGGCATGCGGTTCAGGGTGGTCTTCAAAGACGAGATCTGGGTCAGTATCGTTCACCGGCGCAACGCGGTGCTATTCGCTAGCCGTGCATTCACGACCATTCTCCCTCAACACTTGCGCAGGTTGGACAAGCATATCGGCGAGACGGACGGTTACTCGGCCTATGGCGACCTTGCAGATGCACTTGAGCCGAATAATCGGCGGTACGGCGAGGCAGTTGTCCAGGCTTTGACGGTGGCGCGCAGGATCGAAATTGACCTGACACGGCCGATTTTCGACGCAACGGAAGTCACCATCCACTGATTACTCAAGCGGGTCGGACTTTCCCGATCTGCTCTCCAAGCGAACCACAATTCTGGCTTCATCGGCAGCATTGGCGTCGGTGCGGGGCGAATATCTGCGCCTACCCCGCCCTGCCGGAAGCCAATTTACATGAAAGAACGAACACATGCCTTACAACAAATTCCAGCCCGGCACGATCGTTGAAATCGATGGCTCTGAATACTTACCGCAAGGTTACTCTGGTGGTCGGCTCCTGTTGTTTCACCGGACAAAAGGAACTCATTATCTCTGCGAGCAGCCCGATGGCTCCATGGCATTGCCATCCGACCAGCAATTTGACGGGTTGCTGCTCGATCAAAACGTAGTGATCCGGACACCGTTGTCTGGAAACGAAATCCGCAACTTCAATGCACAATCCGAATGGGCTGTGGGCGATGTCGCAGTGATCGACGAAAAAGCCTTGCAACGCTCAGTGTTGTGCGAGCTGCTCGACAGCCACGGAGTTAAGAACGGCGACAAGGCCATCGAAAAGGCGCTCAAAAAGCTTTGGACCCCGGATCTCATCGAAAAGCATGGAATTGCCCCGAGCCCTCGTACCATTCGAGGCTGGCGAGCATCGCGTGGCTGTATCGGCAATCGTCACCCGCGTCACATGGTCTCTCTGACGGGGCGGCAAATCGAGAGAGTGCGATCGAATGACCTGAACAAGCAGGTCATGTGGACAACCGTCCTGAACGGCCTCGACGAAGGGCATTCTGTGGGCACCATTCATTCGAATTATGCCGCGATGATCTGGCAGATCAACGAAGGAACTTATCCTGGTGTAGATGATCCGGATAAGCCTTTGAAAGTTTATGATGAAAGGACAATCCGGCGCGCCTGCATCGCCCTGGAATCGTCGGAAACTCTGGCCCGTCGGATCGCGAAGCAGGCAGCCGAGCAAGACTGGCTGGGTGCTGGTAAGCCTCTGACTGCTGATTTTGTCATGCAGCGGGTGATCATCGATCACACCTGGATCAATGTCCACGTCGTTTGTCCGAAACTGGAAATGGTCCTGGGCCGCCCCTGGCTGACACTCGTTATTGACGTGAAAAGTCGCGCAATTGTCGGCTACGTTATCACTTTCACCGATCCGAGCGTCTGGACCTTGGGGGAGGCACTGCGGCGAATGGCCCTCCCTAAGCGTCCGCCTCCACAGATGGTAAGCCGATACGCGATCCTTGCTATGCTACGCGGCAAGGCCGGTGAAGTGATCGTCGACAATGCCAGCGAATTTCGCAGTCATGCGATGGAAGCTGCCGCACGACACGCAGGATTCTCGGTACGTTTTTGCCCGATCAAACAACCTCGGTATCGCGCGATCTGTGATCGCGCCATCGATACGATGAATACGAAGCTGTGCAGAGACCTTCCTGGCCGTACGCTTACAATCCATGATGCACGGCGCCTTGGGTACAATGCCGAGGACCACGCAGTCGTAATGCTCGATGAGCTTGAGGCTGTCGCGAACCAGATTGTAGCGGATTACAACACGTCGCCACATGATGGGATCGGTGATCGCCAACCGGCGCTTGTCTTCGAGAAAGACCTCAACAAATACGGTATCAACAATTTCGCCGATTTCGAAAGCTTCCGCCGTGACACCATGGACGTCGTGGAAGACGCGCAGGTTTCCCCGTCAGGTTTGCGGGCATTCGGGCTTCGGTACCACAACATCGAAGCTGTCCCGGCTCTGCTGAATGATCTCGTGCCGCTCGAACCGCGCCGGAAGCGTCGTGACGACGCCACGGCGACTGTGCATTTTCGCTACGATCCGGCCGATATCAGCACCATCTATGTGTGGAATCGCAAAACCCGTAAGTACGTCGAATTGCAGTGTGCTGACGAGCGCTACGCCGCTGGCATGCCGATGTGGCTGCACAAAAAGATCCAGGACGAGGCAAAGGCTGAAGGCGCTGCGTTCAACACTGAACAGGAACGCCTTTCCATGCGGGGGCGGCTTGTCCAGGCCATTCGCGGCATCTCGCCAAAATCTCTCGCGGAATCGCGAAAGCGGGTCGCACAACTGCTCGTGATTCCGAGGGTTAAGCAGTTCACTGGCAACATCGTCGATCTGGTGAACACCAACCCCGAGCCGGTCAGCTTAGGCGATTTCATTTCGCACGAGCGCGCTTCTTTGAGCGCGAAGGATCACGAATACCTGTCACCGCTCCCTGCTCAGCGCGAGTCGCAACGAAAGACGGC